>JAPOVY010000125.1 GCA_026707905.1 Gammaproteobacteria bacterium
CGGCGAAGAAGCGCTTAACTTAGGACTGGCAGATCGGCTAGTACCACATGATCAGTTAATGTCCGAAGCCACCGAACTCGCACGTGAGATTGCAGGAAATCCAGCCCCCCATCTTCGGTGGGTCAAGGAGTTACTGACCGCAAATGGGTTTGAAACCGATATTAAGGCGGTTCAGAAACTCGAAGGTGAGGTCTTGGCGAAGGCTTACGAGTCGCAAGAACACCGTGAGGCAGTCGATGCGTTCGTCGCCAAACGCACACCGGATTTCAAATCGCTACGCTAGTTTCGTGACAGCCCCTGTGCTCTCGCAAATGCGTGTAAATCCACACCGAACAACGACGAATTTACGTTTCAAGCACGTCTGCTGGCTCGTTTCGTTCGCGAGTCTCGTTTATGTCATGTTGATTGGTACACTTGCTAGCGAGGCTTGCCGATTCGAATTGACGAGCAAGGCCGCCTGACGTCAAGCCTCTGTTCAAGACCACATTAGAGAACGCGTATACGTGATATCCGTACCGGTCGCGGTGATGATGCAGGGCAACAAGCTCTTCTCGTATCTCGGTCAAGAAACAGCTTCAGTGGGCGTTGTTGTCCTGAAGGACATTCTGCCACTCGCACTCATTCCACCCGTATTCCTATACATTGGGTCGACGATGTTGGGTTGGGAAATTGGCGCTGAAGAGCCTATTTACCTGAGCGTGGACGTCGTGTTGCTTATTTCGTTCTGTTATTTTTTCGCGCTGTTTGTAGGTTTCATTGGTTTAGCGGTGCTACTTCGGTGGATGGCGCCAACGTACGACGCTAATCTTGAGTTGAATCGTCACTTGACTGTGGTGGCTACCGTCGCAACGCCATTAGTCATTGGCAGCATCGCGCATCTCTATCCACACATTTTCGTGAATATGCTCGTGATTATTCCTGCCCTCATATGGAGCATGTTCTTGCTCTATCGAGGCGTTCCCGCATTGCTGGACACAACGCCGCAACAAGGTATGTTGATGGCGTCATCGCTGATCGCGATTGTGCTCGTCGCTGCCGTAACGTTGTTAGGCGTTACTGTCGTGTTATGGACGCACGGTTTCGGACCGTCACTAGGTCTCTAATCAGATAGATCATGACGGCCGATTCCAACGTATACAACGATCGTGTCGTTACCGTGTTGGTTGTACTGTCGCTGGGATAGGCGATTGCAGGTATGGCGACTGGCGTATTCATCGCCGCCGAGCTCGTCTAACCCACGATCGACATAGGTCAGGAATTGGTTATCGCACATTGAGAAGGCTGGTGAGGATTGGAACGCCACCCACAAAGACGAGCACGCTGATCGCATTGAGACCGTATTCGGAGTGGTTCTACAGATTTGCGTTGATCGAGCCGATGGTGTTGCGTGAAATGAACCCGTTATCGGCGGGGCGGAGCATCAAAGTGAGTAGGACGATTGCTACAGAGCTTGGTTGGCACGGTAAGATTTGACGCATGAGCGCGAGCATATTCGACTATCCCGAAGTCTACGATGCGATCTTGTGTCACTCGGACGAAGTTGTAAAGGCGGAAGTGGCCACGATTGTGGATCTCTTGGAACGGCACGGAATAACGGGGAGCCGAGTGCTCGATTTAGCCTGCGGTACGGGCGTCCATTCGGTCGAGCTTGCGCAGAAGGGGATCGAGGTGGTCGGCTTGGATGCGTCGGTCGCGATGGTGGAGGCTTCCCAGCGTCGAGCGAAACGCTGCGATATTGAGTTGAAGGTTATTGAAGGGGACGTTGTTGATTTCGATCTCGGCGGTGATTTCGACGCAGCGATTTTCATGTCCGAGACGTTCCCGATGATTCACCGATATCAGGATCTAGTGTCGCACTTCGCGAGCGTGCGACGTGCGTTACGGCCGAAGGGTCTCTACATCGTCGATGTCGATGCTAAACGTCATGGAGTCGGCATTGACTACTATCGGTGGGGCGACAAAACCGTTCAAATCGGGGACCAGCAGATCGCCATTTGGCACGAGAGTTTTCCCGGGAACTGGGTAGACGGGACATCACGACTAGTGATGCATACCCGCATTGTGGATGGTGACAAAACGATCACGACCAGGGATGACTGGACCGGTCGTAATGATGCGCCGTGGCACCTCGATCTGTTGGTTCGGACACTAGCCGGCTGGTCGCTCTCCGGCTTTTGTTCGTGGCGCGATGCGTCGCGGGACATCGCGGATGAAGATCATTATTTCATGGTGCTCCAGTCGGTCTGACTGAACCCGAATTGGACCGCACAGAGTCGGAAAAGATGTGTGGGTTTATTTGATTGAGATCGCACGCCGAGGCGTTCCTGCATTGCTTGACACAACGCCGCAACAAGGCATGTTGATGGCGTCGCTGGTGATCGCGATTGTGCGCGTCGCTGCTGTAACGTTGTTAGGCGTTACTGTCGTGTTATGGACACACGGTTTTGGACCGTCACTAGGTCTCTAAACAGATAGATCATGACGACCGATTCCAGTGTATACAACGATCGTGTCGTTACCGTGTTGGTTGTACTGTCGCTGGTATGGGCGATTGCAGGTATGGCGGCTGGCGTATTCATCGCCGCCGAGCTCGTCTGGCCTACCATCGACATGGGACAGGAATGGTTGAGTTACGGTCGCGTTCGGACACTCCACACCAATGGTGTGATATTTGGATTCGGCGTATCTGCACTAATGGCGACGGCGTTTTATAGCGTTCAACGCACGTCGCACGTCACACTTTTTGCACCGAGACTCGCTTGGTTCTGTTGTATAGCATGGAACCTAGCAGTACTTGCTGGCGGAATCTCATTGCTCGCAGGTTGGACCTCAGGTAAGGAGTATGCGGAGCTAGAGTGGCCATTCGATATCGGCATCACGGTCGTGTGGTTGTCGTTCGCGGTCGTGTTTTTTGGCACGATTGCGAAACGAAAGGTAAAGGCAATTTACGTTTCGAATTGGTTCTATGGTGCCCTCATCATCGTGATCGCGATGTTGCACGTCGTAAACAGCATGGCGATCCCGATCTCAATCGATAAGTCCTACTCACTGTTCGCTGGCGCACAAGACGCCATCGTGCAGTGGTGGTACGGGCATAACGCTGTAGGTTTTCTCCTCACAGGTGGCTTTCTTGGAATGCTTTACTACTTTCTGCCGAAACAGGCAGATCGTCCTATCTGGAGCTATCGGTTGTCGATCGTCGCGTTCTGGGCGTTCACCTATAGCTATATCTGGGCGGGGCCGCACCATCTCCATTACAACGCGATTCCTGAATGGGTGCAGTCGTTAGGGATGGTCATGAGCATCATCCTGCTTGCGCCTTCGTGGGCAACGATGGTTAACGGTGTGATGACGGTAGCGGGTGCTTGGGAGAAGCTCAAGACTGATCCAGCAATGAAGTTCATCGTTTTAGCACTAGCGTTCTATGGCTTGGCAACGTTCGAAGGACCGATGTTGTCAATCAAAAGTGTAAACGTAGTGAGTCACTTTACGGATTGGACGGTAGGTCACGTACATTCCGGTGCGCTCGGCTGGAACGCCATGATCACCTTCGGCACGTTCTATTTCCTCGTCCCTCGGTTGGTGGGTGCAGAGTTGTATAGCGTTCGACTTGCGAACATCCACTTCTGGTTGGCGCTAGCTGGTACGATGCTCTATATCCTGTCGATGTGGGGTGCAGGCGTA
Source organism: Gammaproteobacteria bacterium (assembly GCA_026707905.1). GTDB lineage: Bacteria > Pseudomonadota > Gammaproteobacteria > Pseudomonadales > Azotimanducaceae > Bin55. The sequence continues at coordinate 3,685 of JAPOVY010000125.1, forward strand.
TCGCAGGGGTTGCTTTGGTTGTCTTTGGATGAACTTGGCGAGCTCAGTTATGGCTTCCGAGACATCATGGCGAGCATGGTTCCGTATTACGCATTGCGCTTTGTAGCGGGCGCGGTATTTCTATCCGGTGCGATTCTGATGTTCTACAACTTCGTCAAAACGATGGAAAACCGTACCACCGTAACGCGTCGGATCCCGGAAGTCCAGGTCGCAAGCAACGCAGCAGAGGCTGTGGCATGAGCGTCCTCGGAATCCACAGAAAACTTGAGGAAAACTCGGGTCTGCTTATCTTCGGAATCCTCTTCGTTTCCGCGATTGGTGGGCTAGTACAGGTTTTGCCGAGTGTATTCCAAGACGAGCTTGTCACACCGACTTCTGAGACTCAACCATACGGTCCATTAGAGTTACTCGGACGGGACGTATACATCCGAGAAGGTTGCAGTACTTGCCATTCGCAGCAAGTTCGACCTCTACTTGCTGAAGTGAAACGGTATGGACCGTTTTCGAGTGCAGGGGAGTCCGCGTACGATCGACCATTCCTGTGGGGTTCGAAACGTACCGGACCTGACCTTCACCGCGTTGGAGCCAAGTACAGCGACGCATGGCAACGCGTACATCTAATCGATCCTCGCAGCGTTGTGCCGAATTCGATCATGCCCGCTTATCCCTGGCTTGCAGAAAGAGCTGCGGATCCGCGGGAGAACATTCAAACCCGCATGCGTCGATTACAGATGCTCGGGCACCCATACAGCGACGACCAGATTGCTCAAGCGCCATATCTCGTATCAGATAAGACCGAGTTGGATGCGATTGTTGCATATCTAGGCGTTCTCGGCGATGCCGCTGGTTCAGACGGACGAATGGCGCATTGACGTATTTCCTTTTCGCCGGCGACATGCTTGTGATGTTGTTCATGGTTGCTGTTGCGACATGGGTATTCGTGTGGTCGTCAGATCGTGACATTGAGGAGACCGCAGGAATACCGTTGAACGACGAAGAACCAGAAGAAAAGCCAGATGCCATTTGATTTTTGGGTAGGCTGGGTTGCAGTGCTTACTGTGCTGTCGCTTATTGGCTTAGCTTGGGTCATCTATGGTGCCTATTTTGGTGGACAAAAAGTAGGCGAGGATGAGCAATCGCCGACAGTCTGGGACGAGAACTTACGAGAAGGTGCCCATCCTGCGCCGATGTGGTGGTTTTGGACGATGCTCGCCTCGTTGGTGTTCACTCTGGTTTACCTTATTCTGTATCCAGGACTAGGTAGTTTTTCCGGGACATTTCGTTGGTCTCAAGGTGGCGAGCTTGAAGAACGACTGGTAGCACATGAGAGTGCTTTCGGTGCACGTCGTAGCGAGATTGCCCGTATGGATCTTGAGTTGATACAAGCGAACGACGTACTGATGCGTGCGGCAAAGCGCGTGTTCGATCGACAGTGTGCTGCGTGTCATGGACTTGATGCTACAGGTCAAGCTGGGATGTTCCCAAATCTACTTGACCACGCTTGGCAATGGGGAAATTCGCCAGGCGCAATCGAAAAAACCATCAGAGATGGTCGTCACGGCATCATGGTCGGGTGGAATTCAGTGTTGAATCGTTCTGAAGCGTCCCAGTTGGTGCAATACACACTCGCTTTGGCGGACTCGACTCCGAGTGTGCATCCAGGTAAGGCAAAGTACGATGAGCTCTGCGTTGCTTGTCACGGCGCCGATGGAAAGGGTTCGATCGCATTGGGCGCGCCGGACCTTACGACCGGAATATACACATACGGTGGGGACGTACTAACGATAAAGGAAACGATTCTCTACGGACGAGAAGGCGTTATGCCGGCGTTCGGCGGTATATTGGACGATATGCAGATAAGACTATTGGTTGCTTGGTTAAGCCGTAGTTAGTAAATCTCTTGCAGCGCATCCCAATTTGACTGCATAGAATTGTGCCAATGACATCACATAATGCATTCGTGTATGAAAACGCTAACGATCCGAAATGTAACACCTAGGCTTGCCGATGCGCTTGAGAAGGAAAAACACCGTCTCGGGACGTCGATGAACAGCACTGTGCTACATCTCTTGAGCGAGTCTCTTGATCTAAACGAACATGGTGGCCGATGGACGAACGGATTGGAACGATTCGCTGGAACGTGGAGTGAGGAGGAATTTGAGGAATTCGAGCGGAATACGGCGATATTTAGCGCCATCGACGAAGAAATATGGAAATGAGAATTTGCTTGGACACTTCGGCGTATTCGAACGCCTTTAGAGGAAAGCCTGAGATGGTCGAGATACTCTCAAGTTCTGAATGGATCGGGTTACCGTCAATCGTAATAGGCGAATTAGAAGTCGGTTTTCGGCTTGGTAACCAACGTGTGAGGAATATTGAGAAACTAGATGATTTCCTCGGTGACCGTCGAGTTGAGGTCCTTTCGACAAATCAGGAGATCGCGGAAATCTACGCAGATATTCTCGTAGACCAATTACGGCAAGGTAATCCGCTACCTACGAACGATATTTGGATTGCCGCAACGAGCGCTGGATATGGGTCGACGTTAGTTACGTACGATAGCCATTTTCGAAATATCTCGCGTATTGCGACCGTCATTCTCTAACGAGATATTTCTACAAACAATATCTTGGCATGTCCGTTTTTGACATAACGTTAGAACGCAACACAAAATGGTTACTTTGTGTAATCTATTCACCTAGTGGAGGATTATCACCCACTTCTTGAATAATTATCACAATCGGGCTCTCGAAGCATCGCTTTAGCAACACCTACGCACAATGCCCGTAGTCGTTGTGGTCGGTGCACGCCAGACCGGCAAAAGTACGCTGGTTCAATATACGACAAATACAACTCGTCGATACGAGACTCTAGATGATCTAGACACACTTTCGACCTTAACAGAGAGCCCTGACAGTTTACTGAGCATCGATCAAGATCTAACGCTGGATGAAGTACAGCGATTGCCAGAATTACTCGTCAGTATCAAGCGTGCTCTGGATCAGGAACGTCGTCGTGGTCGATTTCTGCTGACTGGATCTGCAAATCTACTCGTAATGAGAGATGGTTCGGAATCACTCGCGGGACGAGCAAGTTATCGGACGCTTTGGCCGATGTCGCGGCGCGAGAGAGTTGGTGTAGGAACGTGTGGTATCTGGGACGACTTCATTTCGAACGAGGAAAACAGCTGGATCGACGTAATCGAAGATCAACAGCAAGACCAGGTAACCTTTAGCAACGAGAAAGATTGGCTCGAATTAGTCCGAAGTGGTGGTTATCCAATCCGCGCGCTTGAATTGAATGATGAAATCGAACGTCGCATTTGGTTCGACGGCTACGTACGCACTTACTTAGAACGAGATGTACTTCAACTAGCGAACGTATCAAATCTAATTGAATTTCGCCGTTTAACGACATTGGTATGCCATCGAATAGGACAGATTGTCAATCAATCTGAACTTGGTCGAACTTCAGCTATTCCTCAATCGACGGTCAATCGTTATCTGAATCTACTTGAAGCCTCCTACCAGTTGGTCCGACTCCGCGCTTATACAGAAAATCGAGTAAAACGACTCATCAAAAGTCCAAAAATCTACTGGAGTAACCCCGGTTTAGCGTAGCACATAACAGGTTCCGAACCTACCGGTGCACATTTGGAGAATTTGGTTTTTTGCGACCTTCTAGTTTGGCGCGACTCAAGTCTAACTAGCAGTCAGATATTTCACTGGCGCACGACGCACGGCGTTGAAGTAGATTTCGTAATTGAGACAGCTACTGGTGTGATCCCGATTGAAGTAAAGCTGACAACACAGCCGCGAATACGCGATACGGTCAATCTACACGTGTTTTTAGATGAATACAAAGATGACACTCGGTCTGGACTCCTGATACACGCAGGTGCTGAGACCAAATGGCTAACAAAGAACGTGATTGCGGTTCCATGGTGGAGGGTTCTCTGACAGTGAACTCACATTTACTGATCACGCTCAGTGTTTAGTCCATGCGTAAAAAGGTAGATGGGCATCGATACTCAATTCGCACGTATGGAACGCGATCGACCGTAGACAAGGTGCAGTGGCATCATCTAACGATATTCAATAAACGGGTGGCATTACCTTTGTAAAACCGAGGCGATGTTTCTCGAATGGGCGGTGGAAAACGTTCTCCCAGCTATACGTCAATGCGTGGCTCATTGAAGTTAGTACGACGAGATAGCAAACGAATCGTAATTCGCTGAAAAGTGGGTAAATCTAGCCGCGGAATGCAAGTTTTCCAGTAACTTTTTTCTTCAAGAAAGAGCTTGCGTGGGCGTGGTTTTTTATCTATTGTTGCGCTGCGCACGAATGAGGACGGCGCGGGTTTCGCCACCCCCGGCGACATCGGAGTTGTTTAAAGATGGGTTCGATGAACGATGCGAATCGGCAGATTCGTTACGCTGACTTACGTCAAAACCTTTTGGTTGATCAAACGGATCGTCACGTCCCAATCAACCTGAGACAGTCTGGTCCTACGCAAGTAGAACTTTTGATTTCGACACGAGTTCGTAAGTCGCCGTATTGGCACTTGTCTATGGAGGCAGGATGCTGGCGAGCGACGGTTTACAACCGTGTTTACCACCCACGAGGCTACGTTCGCCCGGAAGATGGCGGTGCGATGGTCGAATACGACGCACTTGTAAATCACGTCACGATGTGGAATGTCGCTGTTGAGCGGCAGATCATGGTCAAAGGACCAGACGCAGAACGATTTGTTGACTACGTGATCACGCGCAATGCTCGGTTAATAAAACCGATGCATGCGAAATACGTGATCCTCTGCAACGAGGATGGTGGCATTCTCAACGACCCCGTGCTGCTGCGAGTCGCAGAGGACGAATTCTGGTTTTCGCTCGCAGACAGCGATCTTGAATTCTGGTTGCGCGGCGTGAATCACGATCGAAAGTTTGACGTGTCAATTGCGGAAATTGACGTCGCCCCTCTTCAAATTCAAGGACCCAAGTCTGAAGCGCTGATGGTCGATCTGTTTGGTCAAGCAGTTCGTGACATTCCTTACTACGGTTTGATGAATGGATCGGTGAAAGGTCGAGACGTCGTCATTTCACAGAGTGGATTCACCGGAGAAAAGGGATATGAGATTTACCTCAAGGATGCGACGTTGTACGCAGAAGATCTGTGGTACTCGGTCCTTGAAGCAGGTGAGAAACACAATCTCATGGTGATAGCGCCAGCGCACCATCGACGCATCGCGGCAGGCATACTTTCGTACGGACAAGATATGGACTGTGAGACCTCTCCGTTCCAGTGCAACCTAGGTTACCAAGTGCCGCGTAAGAAGAAGAGCGACTATGTTGGTAAAGATAGACTGAATAAGGTTAGAGCTCAGATTGACGCGGGTGATTCACCTTTCAAGCTAGGGATGGTTGGATTAACTTTCGATGGTGAACCGGTCACGGACTACGCGAACGATTTCTGGATAGTTAAGAGCGATAAATCTGATAGCGCGGTCGGCTATGTAACGTCCCCGTGGTATTCGCCCGAACTAGAAACCAACATTGCTTTGGCATACGTACCGTGGTCAGGGCGAGATCTAGGAACGGAGTACCAGATTACATTACCGGATGAATATGCGGGTGCCGCGGTCAACAATTCGGTGGATGCGACGGTTGTTGAAGTCCCATTTCGACCTTCAGTTAATCCGAATATCCGTGAGGTAGTTCACGGACGAGGCAAAGATCACGCTGATTAAGGGAGGGCTCGAAGTGAAATCCAAACGCACGCATCCGCTTCCCCACGAATTCTCGATTCAAGGTGAATCCTCGAAGAATCTTCGTCCATTGGTGGCAAATGCTTCATTCGAAGTACTCGCACGCGACATCGTACAGCGACCTCGAATCTTGGACAGGATCGACAGAGGTACGGAGATTTACGTGCCTTTTCCACCGACTGGTTCCTGGGAGGAAACAGTCAACGCATGTCATGTATTAATTGAGAACGGCTGTTACCCCGTTCCACATCTACCCGCCCGACGTGTGCGAGACAGCGAAGAGTTGATAAATTGGGCTAAATCGCTAGAAGAGGCGAACGTAAGGTCTGTCATGCTCATCGCCGGTGACGTTACGGACGAGCGTGTCTACTTCAAGGATTCACTTGACGTACTTCAAACCAAGATTCTCGTGACGCATGGGATTGAACGGATTGGCGTCGCAGTCTATCCAGATAGTCATCCGTTTATTCCCAGATTGGATCTAGACGTTGCATTTGGCAAAAAACTGGCGATCGCCTCCCGTGATGGTTTTACGATCCGTGCTGTCACTCAATTCGGATTTGACGCTGCTCCTGTGCTTACATGGTTAGCGAAATTAGCACGTTCTGAATTGCGAGTTCCTGTGAGCGTGGGAGTTGCGGGGCCGACGCAGCTGAAGACATTGATCCGATACGCCGCAAAATGTGGTGTAGGACATTCGGCAAGGGGTTTGTTCGCAAAGCCCAGTGCTCTACGTGTAATCGGTCGGTGGGATCCGCTTCAAGTACTTTCACCCGTTGCGGAGTGCTTGACATCAGGATTGGACGTTCAAGTCGTAAATGCGCATGTCTTCACTTTCGGCGGTTTAGAGACGGTACTTCATTGGCGGGACCAACTGATGAAAAATTGTGATATCGCAGTAAAAAGCGATGTACATTCGTGAGTTGATTTAGTTCTGGATGACGTGAATGCGTAACCATGCGAGAGTGGTCGTCATCGGCGGCGGCGTTGTGGGGGTTTCGACGTTGTACCACCTCGCGAAAAAAGGATGGTCGGACGTCGTTTTGTTTGAGCGGCATGAGTTGACTTCAGGGTCTACGTGGCATGCGGCTGGACTCTTGCCATTGTTCAACATGAGCTATTCAGTCGGGCAAATACACAAGTACTCCGTCCGTCTGTATAAGGAGCTGGAAGCGGAGACGGGGCAGGACGTCGGTATTCGACTGGTAGGAAATATTCGACTTGCGATGACGCCTGATAGGTTGGATGAATACCGGCAGTATGCAAGTGTCGCTCAGACGATCGGAGTAAACGTTGAGTTCCTCACCCCAGATGAAGTAATGGCGATATGGCCGCTTGCGGTAGAGGACGGCTTACTTGGTGCGATCCGACACCCGGATGACGGTTACATACAGCCTGCCGACCTCACGCAGGCTTTGGCTCGTGGCGCGCGAAATTTAGGTGCGGAAATAAACCAGCAGACGGTTGTGAGTTCGATCGACCAGCTGTCAAGCGGCGACTGGCGCGTAACGACGAACTTAGGTGTAACGGATTGTGAGCATGTTGTGTCCGCTACCGGTAACTACGCGCGAAACACAGGCGCGTTGGTTGGTCTTGACATCCCAGTGCTCCCCGTGCAACACCAATACATCGTGACCGAACCACACGAGCGTATTCAGTCGCGTCACGACGCAGGGCTCCCGGAAATGGGAGTTTTACGGGAATCGGATGGCTCTTGGTACATGCGGGAGGAGGCCGGAGGCCTGTTGTTGGGTCCGTACGAGAAAGGTGCACCTGCGTGCTACCTGAATGGTCCAGCATCTGAGAGCAAGTATGAGTTATTTGAGAGCGATATAGATCGACTTGCGCCACACATCGAGTCAGCAATTCATCGTGTGCCGATATTTGGTGAGCTTGGTGTCAAGCGAATCTACAACGGTGCAATTGCATATACACCGGATGGCAGCCCAATCATCGGTCCGGCATGGGGTTTAAGAAACTTCTGGCTGAACGAAGGTCACAGCTTCGGCATCACCGCGGCGGGCGGTGCAGGATGGCAGCTAGCCGAATGGATCGTTGAAGGCGAGCCGACGATCGACATGCTCGGTGTTGAACCACGTCGATTCGGCGACTACGCATCTGGTGCTTATCTCAACGAAAAGAACGAAGAAGCGTATGCGAACGTTTTCACGATTCACTACCCGGATGAGGAACGACCTGCTGCGCGACCACATCGAACAGCACCTTGTTATGAGCGGATGAAGGACTTAGGTGCAGTATTTGGTCAGAAATTCGGGTGGGAACGACCAAATTGGTTCGCTACGAACGACATTCCACAAGAAGATCATTGGTCATTTCGACGGTCACGTTGGTTTGAGCATGTAGGCAATGAATGTCGAAACGTCATGGAGAATGTTGGCGTTCTTGATATGACCGCATTTGCTAAAGCAAGGGTTTCCGGTCCAGGCGCTACCAGTTTCCTTGACGGTTTTTTCGCGAATCGCCTTCCAGCGCGAGATGGTCGAATTACTTTGTGCCATGCACTTAATTTGCGAGGCGGTGTCCATAGCGAGTTCACGGTCATGCGCGAAACGAGTGATAGTTTCTATCTTGTTTCAGCGGGTGCGTTTCAAAGACTTGATCACGATTTTCTTCGCCGCCAAATGCCGTCCGACAGATCCGTGTCATTTGAGAATCTGACAGGAAACGTCGGTGTTCTGGTCATCGCTGGTCCGAAATCGAGACAACTCTTGGCACGAGTTTGCGCCGTTGATCTAGCCAGTGCTTCTTTCCCATGGCTCACTGGAAAAGAAGGAACCGTTGGTCTTTCACCGACTAAATTGCTCCGCGTAAATTTCGTAGGGGAACTAGGTTGGGAATTGCATCATCCGATCGAATACCAAAATTCGATTTTCGATACACTGATGGCGGCTGGCGAGGACCTCGGCTTGGCGCCGTTCGGAATCCGAGCGATGGACTCGATGCGTATAGAAAAATCCTATCGAATGATCGGTACCGAGATGTCGATCGAATATGCAGCACTCGAGTCAGGACTCGATCGATTTATCAAATTCGACAAAGGACAATTCAATGGTCGCGATAGCCTATTGAATTGGCAACAGAGAGGATTCGGCAATGAGTTCGTGACGCTTGCGGTCGACGGACCGGCCGACGCGGATGCTCTCGGCAATAACCCACTCTTTCTAGATGGTGAAATGATTGGGCGCGCGACGAGTGGGAACTATGGCTTCCGATTGGAGCAATCTCTCGCACTAGGTATGGTTGAACCGTCCCTAGCCGAGGAGGGTAGAGCACTCGAAATCGATATCTTGGGCGCTCGATACCCTTGTCGTGTCATCGCAGAAAGTCCATACGACCCTCGGAACACGCGACTACGTGCCTGAACTTGACACTAGCATTCGATAGTTGTCATAGCTAATTTAAATAGAGTAGGACGCTTCAATCCGGAATGACTCAGCGTTACTCATTCCTTCAACTGATACGGCAAGCGCTTAAGCGTCATGAAGGCTGGACGCCCGCATGGCATTCCGTCGAACCGAAAGACACGTACGACATCGTTGTAGTTGGTGGTGGCGGACACGGGCTAGCGACCGCTTATTACCTCGCCAAGAATCATGGCATCAGAAATGTCGCGGTTATCGAGAAGGGCTGGATCGGTGGCGGGAACACCGGTCGTAACACGACCATTGTGCGTTCGAATTACCTTCGCGATGAAGCGGCACATCTATACGAATATGCCCTAAAGCTCTGGGAAGGATTAAGCGTCGAACTGAATTTCAACGTGATGTTCAGTCAACGTGGTGTGCTAAACCTGGGTCATTCACTACAAGATATGCGTGACATCGAACGACGGGTCAACGCCAACCGCCTAAACGGCATCGATAGTGAGGTCCTTAATCCTTCTGACATTCAAGAGATCGTGCCATTACTCGACTGTTCGCCTCAAAACCGATATCCAGTACTCGGTGCATCTTGGCAACCGCGCGGCGGTATTGCTCGTCACGACGCTGTTGCATGGGGTTTTGCACGAGCGGCGGACCGACTAGGTGTAGACATCGTTGAACACGCACGGGTCGTAGAGATTCCGCTCACACGAGGTACCGGAGCGGTTGAAGGCGTCGTGATCGAGCACGAAGATGAACGTAAGTTCATTCGAGCCCGTAAAGTCGCATGCGTGACTGCCGGAAATTCTGGCGTCGTGGCTGCGCTTGCCGGTTTGAAGTTACCGATAGAGTCCAGGCCACTCCAGGCATTTGTTTCAGAACCGTTGAAACCTTGTTTGGATACGGTTGTTATGTCGAACGCGGTACATGGCTATCTAAGCCAGTCTGATAAGGGTGATCTGGTCATTGGTGCAGGTACGGACGGTTACAACGGATACGGGCAGCGCGGTTCGTTCGAGATCATCGAAGAAACCGCTCGTGCGCTATGTGAGCTGTTTCCCGCGTTTAGTCGTGTTCGCATGAACCGTCAATGGGGAGGTATCGTCGACATTTGTCCGGACGCTTGTCCGATTATTGGTCCCATGCCTGTTCCAGGTCTTTACTTCAACTGTGGTTGGGGCACCGGGGGTTTCAAAGCTACGCCTGGATCCGGTTTCGTTTTCGCGCATACCGTAGCTGAGGATATCCCTCATCCACTAGCTGAGCCGTTCAGAATAGAACGATTCCACTCAGGCGCGCTCATTGATGAGCACGGTGCGGCTGGAGTGGCGCACTAGTGTTGCGGATTTACTGCCCGTATTGCGAATCGGTCCGGGACGAAGACGAGTTTCACTGCGTCGGTGAAGCTCATATCAAACGGCCTGAACGACCTGACGAGCTCTCGGATCAGGCTTGGGGTGAATACCTACATTTCCGGACGAATCCGCGAGGCGAGCATCGTGAAATCTGGCAGCATGCGGTGGGATGTCGACAGCATTTCAATGTTCTGCGAGACACCGAGTCGTATGAGATCAAATCGGTCTACCGCATCAACGAAGAGCCACCGAACGTGACTGACCCTGACACGTGAGTCAAGTCAGACGTCTTGACCAAGGTGGTCGCATCGACCGAGCGACGCCTCTTGAATTCACGTTCAACGGCACGTCTTACGTTGGATTTAAAGGGGATACGCTTGCAAGTGCGCTCTTAGCGAATGGCGTCACCGAAGTTGGCCGCAGTTTCAAATACTACCGTCCACGAGGGATCGTGGGTGCAGGCGTAGAAGAGCCGAACGCGATCGTGCAACTTGAGTTGGGTGAAACAACAACACCAATTCAACGTGCGACTGAGATAGAACTCGTAGATGGACTAGTTGCAAAAAGCGCGACAACAAAGGATCGACTTGGACTGCGTCGACTCGGACGTCTCGCTTCCTCATTAATGCCCGTCGGGTTTTATTACAAGACGCTTATACGCCCGAAAGCGTTGTGGGAATTCGGCGAGAAGCTACTCCGAGAAGCTGCCGGACTCGGCACACTTCCGGTTGCTCGCGATCCCGCTATTTACGACAAATATCACCATCACTGCGAGGTCTTGGTGGTCGGCGCAGGGGCAGCTGGTTTGAGTGCTGCGCTTGCGGCTGCACGCCACGGCTCACGGGTGATCGTCGCTGACGAGCAGGCGGAGTTCGGCGGATGGCTATTGTCAAGCTCAACGCTTATTGACGGCGGCTCCTCCGACGTGTGGATAGAAGAAGCGGTGACGTCACTTCAATCTCATCCCAATGTTGTCTTGTTACCTCGCACGACCGTATTCGGACTGTACGACCATATGCTCGTTATGGCATGTGAACGCTTGGTCGGACAACATTCTTCGATTCACGGTCTACCACGTGAGCGTCTGCACCAGATACGTGCTAAACATGTCGTTCTTGCAACTGGCGCACTTGAACGTCCGTTGACGTTCGCGAACAACGATTTGCCAGGAGTCATGTTGCCATCCGCGCTATTGACCTATCTCAATCGTTACGCGGTCGCACCTGGTAACGATCTTGTATTGGCTACCACGAACGATCAGGCATATGACGCTGCATTTGCGTGGCACGACTGCGGTAAGAAAGTTGCTGCGATATGTGACAGTCGATCGGAACTGCAGCCCACGCTCATGATGCGTTGCGAAGAACGCAGCATCAAGGTGCTCCAAGAGCACACCGTCACCGAAGCCAGAGGTCGGAAACGCTTGGATGGTGTATTCGTGGCACGTCTTTCTTCGGACAAGAGTAGCTTGATTGGCAAGTCGCACGCAATTGGTTGCGACCTACTTGCGACGTCGAGTGGTTGGAATCCAGTCATTCATCTGAATGCGCAAACACGTGCGATGGCTAGATGGGATGAGGACGAAGTCTCCTTCTTGCTTGACTCAACATCACCAAACGTGGTAACGGCAGGAGCAATCAACGGTTCACGAACTCTGGCAGCATGCCTGAGAGAGGGTGTTACTGCCGTGCGGCAGTTGCGTTCGCTATCTGAACATGAGTTGGATTCACCCGTACCACAAGTCGAAGAGACCAATCCCGCATGCGCCGACAAGATATTCAAGGCACCGCACCGACGTTCCGATAGTAGAGCACCGAAGCAATTCGTGGATTTTCAACTCGACGTTACAGCGGCTGACATACAACTCGCCGCGTGTGAAGGCTATCGAACCATTGAACATGTCAAACGGTACACAGCGCTTGGTTTTGGCAACGACCAAGGGAAATTGAGTAACGTCAACGGGATCGCTGTGTTAGCAGACAGCCTTGGAAAATCGATGGGTGAGGTCGGCACGACGGTGTTTCGCCCGCCATACACACCTGTCACGTTTGGCGCGATGGCCGGTCGAAGTGTTGGCGCTTTGTTTGATGCTGAACGTCATACACCCATGCACAAGTGGCACGTAGAACACGGCGCCGAATGGGAAAACGTCGGGCAGTGGAAACGACCGTGGTACTACCCGTACGGAGACGAGTCGATGCACGACGCGGTCAATCGCGAAGTCCTTGCGGCACGCAGTCGTGTTGGTGTTCTTGATGCATCGACCCTCGGCAAGATCGACGTGCAAGGAAAGGATGCGGCTGTTTTCGTCGATCGCGTATACAGCAACATGTTCGCAAATCTACGAGTTGGACGATGTCGATATGGTTTGATGCTGCGCGACACGGGCATGATCTTCGATGATGGCGTTACAGCTAGGATTGCAGAAGATCACTTTCTCATTCATACGACAACGGGTAACGCAGAAGTCGTACTGTCGTGGTTAGAACTGTGGCATCAGACCGAGTGGCCAGACTTAGACGTCAGACTTACGTCGGTTACGGATCATTGGGCGACGGCAGCAGTCGTTGGTCCGAAATCGAGAAGCGTGTTGAGAGTTCTGTTTCCAGCTCTTGAGTTAAAGGAAGAGTGTTTTCCATTCATGTCGGTGCAATCTGCAGAGATTGAAGGTATCGAAGCGAGGATTTTTCGTATTAGTTTCAGTGGCGAGCTGTCGTACGAGATCAACGTTCCCGCGCAGTACGGTCTATCACTGTGGGAGAAGATCTTCGAGATAGGAGAGCCGTACGGCATAACGCCATACGGGACAGAAACCATGCACGTATTACGTGCAGAGAAAGGGTTCATCATTGCGGGTCAGGACACCGACGGTTCGATGACGCCAGCGGATATGGACCTAGCGTGGTGCGTGCGAAGAAACAACGACGTTGACTTTGTCGGTCGACGCTCGTTGGCGCTAAGCGACTATCAGCGTTCTAATCGGTTGCAGTTTGTCGGGCTCGAGACACGGGATCCGTTGACAGTGTTACCTGAAGGTGCTCAGTTGTTGAATGAGCGAAGTAAGACAGTACCTGCGCCCATGCAAGGATATGTGACATCGAGCTATTTCAGTGCGACCCTTGGCAGATCGATTGCGCTCGCGATGGTATCGGGAGGACATAGACGACTAGGCGAGAGTCTCCAATGCGCGCTGCACAACGGACGATTCATCGAAGTCAAGATAGTTTCGAGTACGTTCTACGATGCTGACACCGCAGCGCAGAAAGTTGATGAGTCGAGTGATACCAACGACGTGTTGCCGCAAGTTACGAGCCGAGTCCTTTCGCGAACTAGCTACCACGAAACGGTCGAAGAAGCGAACCGAGATCACGAGAGCATATCTTGTGAGTTATGGGAGGACAGCCGCGTAGTCACCCTTTTAGGTCCGTCGGACAGTCGCGAGCAGACATCTAGATCACTGGATGCAGTAGGAACGCTTCCTAGCGAACCGTGCACATGGTCATCGATCGATGGTGTAAAGGTTTGCTGGCTGGGTCCGAATCGTTGGCTCACTCTTGAACGTTTCGGTGACGACGGAACGATTGATTTTGATTTCGGTTTGAGTCTTCCGCCGGATATCACTTTCGTCGACACCACTGGCAACTACACCGTTTTCTCGTTGACTGGTTCGTCGGCGAAACGGTTACTGCAGAAATCTTGCTCGTATGACTTTCATGAATCCGTCTTTTCGACGAATACCTGTGTTCTAACGACGTTTGCGAGAATCCAAGCTCTAGTAGTCTCCGGCGAAAACGACGGCGTTGAACTCTTGGTACGCCGAAGCTATTCGGATTACGCGTATCGCTGGATTGTGGACGCTTCTCGAGAATTCGGCTTCGCGGTTTAAACCTCGACCAAGTTCCAGCGGGTTCCGCAAAGCATGACTTGATCGTCCGAAACGTACGCTCCTCTTACTTTCGCTCGATCGAGTATCCCAGCTTTATCTTTAACAGATACATCCAATCCGCCTAGTCCGGCACCACGACCATCGGTGGCTTCGACAAATCGAACATCGACGTTATTTAGTCGCATGGCGAGCACGTCACCGTCGCGACTGACAGGCAACCCTGCAACTTTGCCCCAGCGATCAGCGATTTCGACCGGGTCAGGTCCTTGGAGCTCTACCGCAACAAAATCGACTGTAGTTGACTGGTCAACTTTATCTTCCCAACCGAGACCTCCTGCAGGCATCCAATTGCCTTCAAAATCGTTCGGAGGTACCCATTCGATTTCAAAGAATGACGCAATCATGTCGCCAGGATGGATCTGACAGATGTTCCAGTTCTCGCGTTCAGATTCGTGCGCGATTCGAATTCCGTTGTCCAGTGCCCGTTGTCGAACAGATTGCTGGTTCTCTTTGCTATCAGCTTGACATATCACCATGTAGCCGCCGTCGCCATTGCGCTTGTCGAGATACCGACCACCTGCTGTGTTTTCTTCAACAGGTGCAACCACCTCAAGAAAGTTACGACCGATGCACATTAAGGTGTTTTCCAAGCCAAATGCACCAACTCCAGGATCAATAAAGCACGAGTGAATGCCGAGGACGTTTGTCAGGTCGTCAATGACGGGCTTTAGTTCGCGAGCGACTAAACAGATTTGGCGCAGCTGAATCGTCATATGTTTACTCCAATGTTCTCACGCTCAAGTGAGCGTTCGTTTGAGAATTTACCTAGGCGTCGAGATAGGGTAGGCATCCGGTTGTTTCGGCAAGTTCTCTTACAGCTGGATCGTCCGACACAGCAGCGAATTTCTCTCGAAGCGCTGCGAGCGAGCGTGATATTTCTGAGGTCGTTGTGCCCACGTTTTACCAGCAAGCTCAACTTGGAATGTCTCCGAACTATCGGCGATCGCTTTGCTGTTCGCGACACTCCATGGCAGAAATAGACTGCCAATCTGATCTCGGATCAAAGGGATAAGCGTGTCTTTGACAGCATCCCACGACTCGAACTCGCCTTCGTTAATTGGTGAAAGCATGCGACGAGTCCACGCATGTACGTTTGGATGGGCTCGAACGAGTTTCGCGGGCGTAGGATCTCGATTCGCGTTATAGATTTGACCCCACATGCCGAAGTCACCAAAGCTCGGGCGTGCGCCAAAGACGTACGGTCGGGAATTCAAATGGGTCTCAAGTTGGTCGAGAGCGTCCGCGAGCGATTGCTCAATTTGCTCAGCCGTCTGGTCGCTCGAACCGACGAACCAGACTCGGTCGACCATTCGAGTCTGAATCTGCTTAGTGATTGCGCTCAGTTCATCGTCTGACGCAAACGGATTCGACCACTCAGCGAGGCGACGTCCGCAGGCGAGTTGATCGATCTCGCGACGCCAACGGAAATGGAACATCCACTTGTTACCCCACTCGTCACCAAATTCCTCAAGCAAGCATGAAGCGAACGCGGTAACAGTCTCGGGAGGATGGATGGAAGGAACTGGAAACGCAGCTTCCATCGCCTCGATGATAGGTGTTGAATCCTGAATAGCGTCGCCATCCGGTTTGACGACTAATGGAATAAGAGGTAATCGAGCGTGTTGTGTATAGGTCTCGCTATCCTCATTCCGGAGTACCCAGTCGTGCGGAATCTCCTTGTAGCGGAAGTACGATCGGACCTTGACAGAATAGGGTGATTCCTCGATTCCAAATACTTTGTATGTCACGTGTACTCCTATCAATCTGCGCAAGAAGGTGCATAGCGACGGCTCGCCTCAAATACGCTTGTTTATTTTGTGAGGTCTACGACCGATCGTAGGCTTAATACTGAATTTCGACCGTTCGATCCCCGCAAGTTCGCGTAGGTTTAGAGGAAAGCGGATTACGCGATTCGTGAACCTTCAAAACTCGCACTACCGAACGCGCCGAGTTTGACCGATCCACTGATCGAATCGCCATCGACCTTCGCACTGAACTCAAGCTTCATGGGCATCGGTGACGTGATGTTTGCGGTCCACGAAAGTTCATCACCGTTGACCGCGCCATCGGCGAGGTCTATCGAACCTTGATCACCTGAAATTGAACCTGTCAGGGAGTCGCCGTCGGTAGCGAGTGTGAGCACACCTTTTTGGTCTCCCATTGGGGTTTTAGTAGTGACGTCATACTTTCCATCGATTTGAGCCACAGTTGATATTTCCCGCAATTGTCGAATGAGTAACCATTGTAAGGGTCAATCGTTTCCGCCGAATGACAGCATATTTCCGATTAATTCCCGGGACGTTTAGTCAGATCCCACACGATGGATCAATCCAGCGTGTGCTAGGATAAACCGCGAACTAACACGTAGATTGAATTTGTTTTCAAGGCATTTCTGTCTTTTTAAGTCTGAAAATCTGCTACTCCATCTCGAACTGAAATATTGTCTTCAAACATTGATGCGCGACTCCGGATTCCGAAAGACCGGATTGGCACACTAAAAGAAGGTGCGCTACATCGTGATCTTAAGGCGTTCTACGCATCGCAGCATGCACAAATGGAGCAAGTCGTCGGAAAGTACGTAGTCGATGTGTTACATGGCGACCACGTCATCGAAATTCAGACTGCCAACTTCGGAGCACTAAGAGACAAACTTGACGACCTATTAACGACCCATTCTGTTATGGTGGTCTATCCGATCGCTGTTAACAAAGTCCTCGTCAAGCACACGGCGTCAGGAGATCAGCGCCGCAAATCACCGAAGAACGGGAACGCGCTGGATTTATTCGATGAACTGGTCTACACGCCCACCTTGCTCGAACGACCGAATCTAGACCTTGAACTCGCATATGTGAGTGTCGAAGAGCACCGAGAATACGATCCAAAGCGCGCGTGGCGGCGCAGGCATTGGGTCGTAACGGAACGCAGGCTTGAGGAAGTTCGAAGCCAGGAACGATTCGCCAGTATGGCGGACCTCTTCGATAAGTTTACCGAGCGTCTCCCGAATGAGTTTACGACGGCAACGATCGCGAGTTGCCTCAACACTACGCGAAACAAAGCACAGAAGTTCGCTTACTGTTTTCGCGTGTCGGAAGTCATCCACGCAAAGGGCAAAGACGGCAATGCCGTCATCTACAAACGAAAAAACTAAGTTAACGAGTTCGCTAGCGTCAGACGTACCCGTTGACGCTAGTGTTTTTTCTGCATCCGCGATTCCTGATCCTTAAGATCAGGAATTGCTATCTCAACGACGTCAGCAAGCGTATTGACGAGCGAGAACTCCATGTCGTCGCGAACGGTGTCAGGAAGTTTCGAGAGTTCCGCCTCGTTGTCTTTTGGCAGGATCACATGTCGTATACCAGTGCGGTGCGCGGCTAACACTTTTTCACGAATCCCACCGACTGGGAGAACGAGTCCCGATAAGGTGATCTCACCCGTCATTGCGACATCGTCCCGCACGGCTTTCTGACTATATGCGCTAGCAAGAGCGGTGGCCATGGTCACACCTGCAGATGGACCGTCTTTAGGAACAGCACCTTCCGGCACATGGATGTGTATACCTGTTCCTTCTATCGACTCGCGGTCAATGTGGAGGTCTGATGCTGCTTTCCAAATATACGACCGCGCTGCTTTTGCTGATTCCTGCATCACTTGGCCAATCTGTCCAGTGATCGTGACCTTTTCCTCTTTTGGCGCGAGCGAAGCTTCGATATACAGTACGTCGCCACCGGCCGCCGTCCAAGCCAAACCGGTCGCGACACCGTCTCCAGTGTTTTCGCGAACCCTATCTGCTTTGAATTTCTCTGGACCTAGTAAGCCTGAAATGATGGGCGCCGTCACCGTTTTGGACAAAGGCATACTCATCAAACTCTCTTTCGCGCGTTTCCTTGCAACTCGCTCGATCGTACGCTCTAGCTCACGGACTCCCGCTTCACGGGTATAGCGTTGAATACAGTGTTTGATTCCGGCGCTAGTGAACTTGAGCTGTGCTGATTTGAGTCCGGTGTTCTCAATCTGTCGAGGGATTAGGTACTTCTTCGCGATCTCAACCTTTTCGAGCTCACTGTAACCGGTTAACTCGAGGATTTCGAGTCGATCGAGAAGAGGAGCCGGAATCGTATGGGTCGTATTCGCGGTGGTAATGAAGAAAACCTTCGAAAGATCGAACGGTAAATTCAGGTAGTTGTCTCGGAATTCCTTGTTCTGTGCTGGATCGAGAATCTCCATGAGCGCGCCAGAGGGATCGCCTCGATAGTCACGACCGAGCTTGTCGAGTTCATCGAGCATCAGTACCGGATTGCGAACACCGCTGCGTCGTACCGCCTGCAACACCCGACCTGGCATAGCGCCGATATACGTTCGCCGATGGCCACGTAGTTCGGCCTCGTCATGTAGACCGCCTAGGCTCATGCGTTCAAACTTGCGACCCATCGCACGTGCAATTGACTGCCCAAGCGATGTTTTCCCGACTCCAGGAGGTCCGACGAAACAGAGAATGGACGACTTGGCATCGGGATTCAGTTGGAGAACCGCCAACGCTTCGAGTATTCGCTCCTTGACGTCCTCAAGACCATAGTGATCCTCGTCAAGAACGACTTTCGCATGACTTAGGTCGAGGTTGTCCTCCGTGATGATGTTCCACGGAAGTTCCGAAACCAGTTCAAGGTAACTGCGCGCGACCTGGTATTCTGCGGCTTGAGGCGACATCTTCTGTAGTCGCTTGATTTCACGGTCAATTTCTACGCGAACTGATTCAGGGAAATTGATCTGCTTGATCTGCTCTTTGAGTTGTTGGATCTCATCGTCCGTGTCGCCTTCACCCAAAGCTTCTTCGATAGCGCGTTTCTGTTGTCGTAGGAAGACTTCGCGTTGACCGCTTTCGTTGATCTTATGAGCCTTCGATTGGATTTCGAGCTGTACTTCCGCGACACTGATATCTTGACGAAGTAAATCGCCGACGGTCGTCAGCAACGTTCGGACGTCTCTAATCTCAAGTAACTCTTGATGTTTCGTGAAGTCAACGTTTTGTGATTTCGTGGCAAAGCGATATGCCTGTAAGACAGGTTTTGTGTTATTAGCTACAAACTGCTTGAATATCTGGTCGCCTTTGTCTGGGTTAATAAGGTTCGCAACTTTGCGTGCAAGTTCTAGGTTGTCGTTCTGTAACGCACGAATCTCGACCGATGCAGGTTGGTCTTGGTCGACTTCGTCGTTTAAAGGTTCGAACGCGAGTTCCATAAAGTCCGCGTTTTCAGTTTGCTCGAGGAGCTTCACCCGGCGCACGCCTTCAAGAATGACCTGCGCGCCACTTTCACGTTCCTCAATACGACGCACTGCACACATCATGCCAACGTTGTAGAGATCGCCGAGTACGGGTTCCTCGTTCTCAATATCGTGCTGTAACACTGCGAGAATGCTGGAGTTTGTCTTGCTAAGCGCATGTTCGACGGCCGCCAACGACTTTCGTCGACCGACCGAAATAGGAAAGATCAGGCTCGGAAAAATGACGATGTTTTTAAGAGGTATGCAGGGAAGCGAGTGCGCCATGTCTTACGTGTTCATGTGATATTTCAATTTTAGCGAGCGTTTTTGCGCCTATGGTTCAGCGCGAAATCCGCCACAGGTTCCTAAGCTGCAAGGTTTTGAGCGATTGCAGCTTGTTCGCGAAGCCATTCCGGACCGCCAAGATACTGACGGTTAAAACCGATTCGTTTGAACCAGTAATGTAATCCGAGCAAATCCGTAAAACCCATTCCGCCGTGTACCACCGTTGCCGTTCTAGCGACGAAGGTTCCAACTTCTGCCATATGCGCCTTAGCGTGACATGCATGTAGATGGGCATCATCTGAGGCTTCATCGAGTGCGTACCCGGCGTACCAAAGTAATGAGCGGGAAGGTTCAATTTCTGCGGCCATTTCGGCACACATGTGTTTGACTGCCTGAAAGGATGCAATCACTCGATTGAACTGCTCGCGGTTCATTGCATATTCGACCGCTTGATCCAACATTGATTGCGCAGCTCCTAACGTATCAAATGCAAGCGTCGTCCACGCGACATCCAATACTCGCTCAAGTACGTTTGCGCCATCGTTTGTTAGCGAATCACACGGCGTATCCGAAAGTGTTAACTCGCAGAGTGGACGAGTTCGATCGACCTGCGGCATCACCTTGACTTCGAGATGCTGAGCACCTTGAGCAATGACGTGAAGATTGCGATCGCGATCGGCCAACAACCAGTAGTCTGCGTGGGGATCCGAAACAAAACTGACAGTGCCCGTCAGTTTGCCATCTCGAACTGACGCTCCGTTCTTCCCACGAGCCGCGCACGCTTCCGAAAGCGCTAAGCCGATCGTTTTGCTACCGTCGGCAATTTTTGGAAGATACTCATCTTTTTGAGCATCGGAACCAGCGAGCGCGATCGCACGCGGCGCTACGACACACGTTGATAAATACGGCACGGGTGTTACATGGTTACCAAGACATTCGCCAATGACGGCTGCGTCCATTGCAGATAGCCCAAGTCCGCCGTATTGTTCAGGTACAAGGACTCCGACGACGCCGAGGTTCACTAACCCAGTCCAAATATCTTCAGCGAGTGAGTGATCCGAGGCAGCAAATTCACGTACACGATCCAGTGAAGCTTCTTCGTCAAGAAAACGATTGACGTTCTCCTGCATGCTCAGCTGAAGTTCCGAGAGTCCAAAATCCATGTTAGTTCGTCTTCGTGGTGGATTGGTCGAACTTTGGCTCTCTTGGCATGCCAAGTCCGCGTTCGCTGATGATGTTCTTCTGGATTTGAGACGTGCCGCCGCCAATGATCAATCCAAGGAAGTACATATATTGGTTCTGCCAGGATCCGCCATCCCGCAGAAATTCACTTGCGCCATACATGAGTCCGGTCTCACCCATTGCGTCAATGGCTAAGCCTTCAAGTTCGTGTCGTAGTTCTGTACCTTGCAACTTGCTGATCATTCTCGGGAGACGTGCGTCCGTATTGTTGAGTCGTGACGACAGAACACGCAGGTCATTGAATCGGAGGGACATGACACGCGCTTGAATCTTCATCAATCGATCTCGATAAACGGGATTGTCGATGATGCGTTCATTACCGATGGTCTCTTCCTTCATTAATTCGATCAGACGCGTCATTCGCGAGAGTGTCGCATTAGGATCCCCTAACGAATCACGTTCGTGTCCGAGGATCGCGTTCGCGACAAACCATCCTTCACCGCGCTTGCCGACGATTTGTTCTTTCGGTACGCGCACATCCGTGAAGAACACTTCATTGAAATTCGGCGCGAGGGTCATGTCGACCAGAGGACGTATTTCGATACCTGGCGTGTCCATGCGAAACAGCAGAAAACTGATGCCTTGATGCTTTGGCGCATCCGGCTCAGTGCGAACAAGGCAGAAGATCCAATCGGCGAGGTGTGCGGTAGACGTCCAGATCTTCGATCCATTGATGACCCATTCGTCACCGTCAAGTGCTGCCGATGTCCGCAGACTGGCTAGATCGCTACCGGCATTCGGTTCGGAGTAGCCCTGACACCACACCATTTCACCAGCGAGGGTTGGTGGAATAAACTGACGCTTCTGTTCTTCGGAGCCGAGTTCGAGGAGCGTCGGCACCAACATAGAGATGCCTTGACCACCTAAACCACCGGGTACTTGCGCACGTGCGAATTCTTCGCCGATGATTTGTGCTTTCAAAAGGTCCGGTTCGCCGCCATGTCCACCATATTCCTTAGGAATCGTTCGAGCTGTATAGCCGTGTTCGATCAGCAACTTTTGCCAGCTTTTGGCTGGATCAGACTTCAGCGGCGCGTTGCGTGGCGCCTGGTCGCGATGCCTTTCAATGAAATCACGGAGTTCTTGTCGATACGTGTCGTATTGCGGACCGTACGATAAATCCATGGTGTGCCCTCAGGTGAGTGTGCGTAGTCTACGCACGTGTTTATCACAAACTGATTGGTTAAATTCGTGTGTCGCTTCGCACTCCGATTCCTGTTCCGATTCTCTCAATATGACCGACTTCAGCGCTGAACAGTTGCGACAATGGTTAAAGACGATGGTCCAGCTGCAGCGTAGTCATAATGAAAAAGTTCATCCTCAATGGGATGAGCAAGGCTATCCGTTCACGCGTGCGATTTGGATCGAATGTGCGGAACTCATGGACCATTTTGGCTGGAAGTGGTGGAAGCATCAAGATGCGGACCTTGATCAGGTCAAACTCGAGCTCGTTGACATTTGGCATTTCGGATTGAGCGCATTAATGATTCAGCATGGCGACCAAGTTGTCGATGTGATAGCTAAGGAAATCAGCTACGCAAATGCAGCGCACGAGCAGTGGGAATTTCGCGAAGCAGTCGAAGTACTGACGCGCAAAGCGTTGCAAGGAGATTTTTCGATCTTCGCGTTCACGGCAACCATGCGGGCGCTACCGATGTCATTTGAGGATCTTTATTCAATCTACGTTGCAAAGAACGTTCTCAACGTTTTCCGGCAAAAAAACGGGTACAAGGAAGGAACGTATGTCAAGTCGTGGGCTGGGCGAGAGGACAATGAGCATCTTGCCGAGCTAGCGCAATCGTTGAACATCGACAGTTCGACGTATATAGCCGATTTACAGCATCTTCTAGCAATGCGTTACGAACAGGTACGTGACGAGTCAAGGTAAACGCGATACGGTCCATTCCGTAAGAACGACTCAATACACTCATAGCAGAGAGAAGCAATGACTGATATGCAATTACCGTTGTCGACACCTTTAGACGTGCGGCGTGGTTTAACGGATCCTAAAGACACCGCGTTTCCGTTACGTTGGGGTATCTTGGGTGCAGGTAACGTGTCAAGGCAATGGGCGTTGAGCTTGAAAGGTTGCGCGGGTGCAACCATCACGGCCGTTGCGGCACGTGAACAAGCACGCGCTGAAGCATTTGCCGCAAATCTCGGAATAGCCAACGCGTTCGACAGCTACGAGACGATGGTGGCACATCCGGATGTCGACATTGTCTATGTAGGTACGAAAACGTGGTTGCACAAGGAACACAGCATCCTAGGCTTAAATGCCGGGAAGCACGTGCTGTGTGAGAAACCGCTCGCGTCGACGGTGACTGAGGCCGAAGAGATGTATGCTGTCGCTAAAGCTCAGAATGTCATGCTGCAGGACGGGATGTGGACACGGTTTTTTCCCGCGGTCGAACATGCAAGAACGCTGATCGAGCATGGCGCTATCGGAGAACCGCTCATGGTTCATGCCGATTTCTTTGATCCGATTTATGTGATTCAAGCCGCGCCGCTTGCGTTCGGGATTGAGAACTCACCATCGACCATTACGACGGCTGGCCGAGCGGCGAGTTCGGCGATGCTCGACTACGAGGGGAAACGAGCGGCGTTGTTGTCGTTTCCACCGTTCAATAGTGAACTACCCGAAGTCACGGAGATATTCGGAACACAAGGACGGATTACGCTAGGGCGTCCTGGTCATTGTCCGACGGACATCACGCTGCATTCTCCGCCTGTTGGACAGGTACCTTCCCAATATCGTACAGGTAACGTACCTGCACCAGCACAGCGATTTCACTATCCACTTCCCGCAAACGTGAGCATTCCGAGTCCATTTCCCAATCAGCATGGCTTTCTATATATGGTGGAAGCAGTGCACCGATGCCTTGCGGCTGGACTAAGAGAGTGTCCACAGTATGGTGAAGCTGAATCGATTTACTGCATGGAGATCTTGACGGAGATCATGCGGCAGAAAGCTGCTGCTGCGGCCACCTAGACCTTGATCGCGCAGGCTAACTTGCTATTGCGGCAGCTGGTCGTGTAGTTGCTCTGACTTGTGTTCGGCGCATAAGTCTGCGCTCTATGTTCGGAAATGACGCTCGACGATGCATGACGACACGATTGTCCCAAATCACGAGGTCGCCAATCTTCCAACGTTGCGTCCAGCACTGGTGAGCCTGTGCGACGTGTTTCCAGATTGCATCAAGAAGCGCTTCGCTCTCGTCGACCGTTAGACCGTCTATGAAAGCAAATTGGCGCCGTCCTAAGAACAATGCCGGCTCGTCCGTTTCAGGATGCGTTACGAGAACGGGGTGGTACACTCCAGGCGCGTCTTTCGCCGAATCGAACGGATCGTGACCTCGTCGCAATTTACCAATGCTGTCGTGTGCAGCATCATGTTTGATCTGAAGGTCCGTGCATCGTTTGCGCAACTCATCCGGTAGGTCGGCTAGCGCTGTGCGCATGCAGCAGAACGACGTTTCACCACCGTGCCTCGGAACTTCAACGGCGTAGAGCAGACTCGCTGTTGGTGGTTGCTCGATATACGACATATCAGTATGCCACGACGTCTCAAGGTTCGATAGACCGCCGATTGGTTTTCCGTTTTCGACGATGTTCGATATCGTGGCAACGTAGGGATTAGGAATCTTGGCCAGTTCCGCTGGCGTCACTCGTCCGTGTGGCGCGTATTCAAGTTCACCGAAACGTGCACTAAATACCTTTAGGGTGTCGTCTGTGAGTTGCTGATCTCGAAATCGCAGTACACCCCACTTTAACCAAGCATCGTGTATATGCTCGAATTCAGCATCTGAGATCTCGGCTAGGTGGAGATCGAGGACGTCGGCACCGATAGGCGCGTCGAACGGTTGTATTAGCATCGGAATTTGAAATTGTGTCTACCTTGGATTGGGTTGAAAGCCGAACCCCAATGACCCGAAAGATGACTCTCTATCTCACCTTTCACAAGAATAAAGCATCAGGATTACGTTCGGTTGACCTTACTCCGTTATGTTGACGCTACTCCAACATAGTCGATCGCGAGATTTTAAAAGGTTGTGAAAATAATCTTCTGCAAATTCCACATATAAAAATGCGCCCGATCGCGA
>JAPOVY010000137.1 GCA_026707905.1 Gammaproteobacteria bacterium
CCTGTCGCTTTATCCTGAATCAACACAACGTTGATGTCCTCGTTGTTCATTGCGAACCAAATCCCGAAAGTCAATGATGTAGATTGTTCCAATCTTACTAAGCGCGTCAAGTGACAAATGTATATGAAAGGGACTTATATACATGACTACCCAAAACGAGAGTAGTTAGTCCTACTCCGCTCTCCGCTTCTTGACCTTCTGATCGATCGGCGCGAATAGCGCCTCTGCGATCCGTTCAGGCTTCGCGTTAATCCGTGCCGGTGGCTTGCGCTTCGTGCGCTTGCGTTGTTTGGTCAAGGGACTACTCCTAACAGTATCAAGGGGACAGCAGGGACTCCACGCCCTTGCCGTATGACGTTCAGAAGGTCGCGCTCGTAATAGGGCACACCCGACGACATCTCGGTCTCTAGTCCTTTCGCACGAACGATCCTACCGTTCATCGAGCAATTGGTGGCGGAAGGTGCGGTCGTCAATACGGACGAAGCAACCGTGTACGAATCATTGCCGACCCTCACGAATCAGTATCGACATGAAACTGTGAAACACAGTGTCGGCGAGTACGTTAGGGGCATGGCACACACGAACGGGATCGAATCGTTCTGGGCGTTGCTCAAACGTGGGTATGTCGGTACCTACCACAAGATGTCACACAAACACCTGAATCGGTATGTCGCAGAATTCACCGGACGTCATAACACCCGTCCACTTGATACCGAGATTCAGATGCAGAATCTTGTCGAAGGGATGCGTGATAAGCGACTTCGATACGGTGATCTGATCGAGGATAACGGGCTGCCTAGTGGTGCTCGCGGAGACCTATTTGAGTAGAATTGCGGGACAGGAGAAAACCATGTCCCAGCAATTGACGAAGGAGCGGAAAGGTTTAGAGCGACAATCTACTGAACCGAAAGAGCTCCAGATTCCCCCACGGCAGTATCAACCGAACGCCGCCGAAAAGAACGAGACAATCGACATGCCCGGTATGTCGTTAGAACAGGTTCGTAAGGTGTTCATGCGCCCGTTCCGCTTCAAGGAACGTGCCAACGGCAGTTAAACATTTGGGAAATTTCTTTGTCAGGCGGTCGAACCCCCTAGCTTCATACTCATTGAAATGGCACCTCGGGTTCGTTTGCCGATTACTCCGTTGCCGACCGCAATACCGGACGCCTGACAACTGCATCGTAATGGATAGCGATATGTGGCTTGGTTGCAATCGTCGTTAGGGTGGCAGTTTGATCACCAAGACATCATTGTGAACGATTGGGGCGTGCTGATTGGTGTGCTAATCGGCATCTTGGGAACTATCGCATTCATTTTCAAGATCGGCGAATGGAAAGGTTTGGTTGATTCTGATCGGAGTGCTTTCAGAGACTTTATGTCTGAAATACGACAGAAAGTTGACGATATTTGGAAGGGATTAGGAGGAAGCCCTGTAACAGAATCCGCAAGTCCGATTCAACTAACAGACTTCGGGAGGGTAATATCAAAAGAAATTGAGGCTACCAAATGGGCGGCTGAAACGGTGCCTTTGTTACGAGATAGACTTGCTGACAAAACACGATACGAAATACAAGAATACTGCGACAAATATGTAAATGAGGCCGCTTTTGCTGACGCAACCCTTGAATTCCGAGCCCATGAAATCGCATTTAATCATGGAATAAAACTCGAGAATATCGCTAACGTCCTATCCGTCGTATTGCGAGATGCTCTGCTTAAAGAATTTGAGATGTAACGCTGAACCTAAGCAGCTAACAAATCAGTATAAATACTCACTTACGCTTTGCATCTAACATATAGGCTTGCTTCCATGTCTGGACCCGACCCCGATCCTACCCCCCCTTCTAACAACAAAGGCGAAAAGGGCAAACATCCTCTGGCGAATCCACCCGGCACCTACGATCCACTCGCCGAATTCAAGGGCGATCCCGAATTTGTCGCCAAGCTTGCGAAGTTACTTACGACCCTAATTACACCCGCTCCCTACGACGGGTTTTAATCGCGTCTACGCGATAAACGGCACCGCTAGGCAAAACACGGCGAACACCAACCAAGCGCAACGCATGAGCTGTGCGACCGGCGTGTGTTCGTATGACTTTGCGTCGAACAGTTCGCTGATGGATCCTAGTCCCGACGCCACCAGCACGATCATTCCGAACACGAACAGGAATACAGAATAACGCGCACTGAATAGCGTCTGAACCGCACTGTATCCAAGCGATCCGAAACACACAACCAATATCGCGTAGTAGTAGACACGCGGTTTACCCGCCATCGACACGCACGCAAGCGCGGTGGGTGGTTTCTCAACCGGATCAAAGCGCCTAGTCGTGAGTTTCATGTTCGGCATCCCAGCGGTGATCGTGAGATTCAATGAGGCCCGGCAACATCGCTTGCCGTTCATCATCCGGCAGACGATCGTATGCTGAATTTACCGACCGAACATACTGATTGAAGTACCACTGGTGACGTAACGCGATATGACCGATCAGATGGTGCCAGGAGACGTGTAAATCCTGATGGCGGTATATCCCATTCCCAATGTCCATCGCGACCGTCTCGAGCATGTGTGGGGCGTTATCGTGAAGATAAGAGATAACCCGCATCCCGTCGTAGTAGTTTGACGTGTTCCACCGGTGCGTGAACGTCTCAAGCAGTCTCACGCCATCGTGACCACGACCCCAAGATATTCGTTCATTCAGGATTTTCCACTGAATAAACTGCGGCATCCCTTCAATCCACCAATCCAGATCATTACCGTTTTCGCCATTCTTACGGATATACGTGTAGTCGAGAAGATGGGCGAATTCATGCTGGAGATTCCCGTACCGATTGCCCGGTGACCACCACCACGTGTCTTCTGGCAGGTACGGCACGAACGCCGTATGCGTGGCGGTACCGCCAGCGTTATGGAACGCGCTACCCTGACTCACGTCACAGTTACTGCCGATCCCTCCGGTCCGGCATATCTCATACATCACGCAATCGTCAAGACCTTCACTTTCATCGTAATCGCATATGCCGGTGATGATCTCAAGAACTTTCGGGCGTGTATCTGCGTGAATGCCGTCCTCCGATTCAATGACCGCGCCAAAGATCTGATCGAAAAACCGCTCAGTCTCAGAAATTTTGTCAAACACGTCATCGACGTCGACCGAACGGCCCGTATCACATGCAACACTCACTCGAATGCGGTGACCGTAAACCTCGGATTCTCGCGTATCGGATAACGCACCCGTCTGGTATTGTGCGAGCACGTCGCGCCAAGCGCATGTATCGCACGTATCACCACGGGGGTAGGGACGCTCGGCAGGACACGAATGATCGTGAGCGAACGTAGAGGCGCAAAGCAGCGCCGAGAGGATAGCGGCAGTCCTAAACATGACGTGCCCTCCATGAACCGCCACACTGCGCCAGGATGAGAAAGAGGCGCCGGGCCGTTGCTAACCAAACAAGGTGTGTGGAATCCCGCTTATTCACGCCAGCAGGTTAATTACGCCCACCGCTAATGTGCTGTTCTATTCGGCGGGCAACCCGACTCACGGGATTGCCCTTGTTTAGTTAGCACTGTGATTGTAGAACTTCGATTCAGTGAATGTGAGATATGTGGCGCGAGTTGTGGTGTAACATGCCGCCTTCCTGAACAAATTTGCTAATAGAACAGGAGAAAACTATGAGCGATACACCAACCACCCCACCCACCGCCATAAGCGAAAGGGTCAAACGTCTTGAAAATCACATAAACACTCTGCAAGGTGAATCATTCGCCGCGAGTTGGGCTCTCACCCAACTCGCTACTTGGTTCTTTGCTTCTGCCGGCGACGACGCTAAAGACACGTTTATTCAGGCAATCGACACGTACCTCAAGTCCGCGTCGCCTATACGCACGAATGAAGAATCTCTGCGTTTCCAAGGCACTGCTGCGTTTCTTGGGGATATCAGAGACCGATTGGTCGCGTCGCCGAACCGATCCACTTAATCGGATGATCTCAGCCATCATCCATCACCAGTTTCCCTTCAGACTCGCAGCTCACGAAACTGATCATTCCGTCTCGGTCAGTGATCAGCAACGTCCGTTTGCCACACAACCTGAGCCAAAACCGACGCAATCGCCTGAACCATGAACCTTTACTCATGACTCAGGTGCCCTCTGTACCGGTGAGTGTAGCCTTGATTGAGCGCTGGGTATACGATCCACGCCATCAGGGCAGCTCCCGGCCGAGGGCATCGTTGTGACTTTGGGATATAAGTCCCTTTTTTTTGACTCCTGTCAAGTTCTCGATGTAATTCCCATATAAAAAAAGGCGCGGATCTCTTTTCGAGATCCGCACCCTCGTAATAAATGATCGATCTTAGAGATGAAAATCGATCTACGTTCGTTGCACTACCTTTAGAAGTTCACCTCTAGATTGATGAACACGTAACGGCCGAGCGCGTCGAAATATGCCGGGAAGGTATTTCCGTTTCCTGGTGCCGTACCTGCATCGGAACTGACTTGTGGGTCGTCGTCAAGCAGGTTGCTAATGCCAACGGTAGCGGTGTACTCTTCCCACGCTGTATATTCGACCGTTAGATCGAAGTAAACGACCGGGTCGAAATCAATCTCGTTTGCACCGAGATCTTCAGTTTCACCTAGATAGCGCATCCCAAGCGAAACTCGAGCGTCGTATTCGGTATCCAAGCTCAGCTTGTAGTTTCCGCTCCAGTTAGGTTGCGGGTTCTTTCCACACGATAGACCCCATCGACCGACACACTCGGTGACCGGCTCGCCGGGTAACTCAATGAAGCTCGATTCGAGAACGCGCGTGGTCACGCCTTCTAGTCCCATTGCGCCGAATGGGCTATCGAAGTCATACGAGAAGATGATATCGACCCCTTTGACTGACTCTTCGGTAATGTTGGTGGTCAGTGTGTCGATATAACCGCCGGAGAGCCACAATGATCCGGTAACGGGGTGTCGATTGATGTTATCGCAAAATGTCGCGATGCCGGTTTCAAGACACTTGTTGAGGGAAGTCGCTGCAGGAACTGCGCCTACGCCGTCTTTCAGGCTAATATCGAAATAGTCCAATGTCACGGTCACGCCACCGAAAAGGTCTGGGGTAAGAACCACACCCGCAGTGATGGATTCCGCTTCCTCTGGCTTCGTGTTCGGGTTACCACCGTAACGGATGTTGTATTGGTCAGCTGGAGACTTTAGATCAGTCCCGTACAACGCAGGCGAAAGTCCGGTATTGGCGCACTGTGCTTGCGTCGCTGTCATGTTCAATCCGCAAGGATCGTCGGGTAGGTCTGTCAGACTGTCGCCGTGGGCTGTATACAGCTCCGCCAGGTTGGCGTGCCGAATGGCCGATTGATAGGAACCACGGATCGCAACTACGTCATTCAGCCGGAAAAACGCACCGCCCTTGAAGGTATCGGTGGTCTGACCTGTAGAGTAGTCAGCATAGCGGTAGCCAAAGTCAATGCTGAAGTTATCCAAGACAGGTATTCCGAGCTCTAGGAAGAACTCATCCACGTCATACGCACCCGTCAAAGGTACGGCTGCGCCGCCAGAACCGGCGCGGTCCCCCGCTTTATTTGGCGCATCCGGGCGAAACGATGTCTCTAACTCTTTAGTTTCGTATCCGAGCGCAACAGACACAGCACTCGGTGCGCCTGGAAGCGTAAACGGTGTTTCACCAGTCAGTACACCTTGCAGGATTCGCTGCGAACCGGAACCTAGGATGAAGTTAGATTGTGCAATGTAATTCTGAAGATCCTGACCAGCATCGTGAACAGCTTGAATTCCGCCGTCTCCTGGCAAACCACCGCTGAACAGGTTGTAAGGAATGCAATTCGCATCGGTACCGTCAATGGCAGAGACACACGTAGGTACGCCATTAATGCTGACGACATTGACTGCTCGATTGATATTCGTCACCGAGAGGTCGTTGCGATATTCTTCGCCAAATTCAACCTCGGACAGTTGATAGTTGACGTCGTAAGACCACGTATCTGTGATGTCACCGCGCATCCCCAAAACGTGAGTGATGTTCTCGTACGTTCGGATACTCTGGCGAGGTAGTCCTTCTACATTACGTTTCAGTGAATACAAGGGAGCTTCGAAGCCAACGATTTCACCTTCGGATACCGCTTGTTCCAATCCTGAGATGTACTGCAGTGCTTCGCGACCGCTCGCGAAATCAGGTGCATGGTCGCCGCCCATGCCGATCCAGTCGTTACATGCAATTTCCCATTGCTGTCGGGACAACAATGCGTTGTAGCACGGTAGTCTGTTGATTGCGCCAAACGTGCCCGAATACGCGATCTGCGCGTTTGATGCAGATCGCATCGACCGCACGCTGGCATAGATTTCGGCAGTATCCGTTAGTTCGAACTTACCGAATAAGCCGGTATTGAGGCGATCGTCGGGACGTTGGAAAAAGTTGGTCTGATTGTAGTTGAACGTCTGACCGGCACGTGGTACAAACTCGTCCCCTTGCACTTTGATGTCAAGCCGTATCACGTCTGGATTTTTGTTGACAAAACCGAGAAATTCGTAAAACCCGAAGTCCGCCCATCGCCCCGGAGGAATCGTTGAGGAACCACCGCACGCACTCTTACCTCTGGTTAACGCGCACGCTGACGTATCGTAGTCGCCTTGCAGGATCGGACGGGTATCGGTTTTCTCGATAAACGCGGTTACGTGACCGCGGTCGTCGAACATTGAACCGCCGAACGCGATCGCTAATTTGGTCGTTTCACCAGTGGTGATGTTCTCAGGCGCGACCTCGTAGTCATAGGATCGGACTAGATCGCGGAGCGAGCTATTGTCATTGGTGTGCTGGTAGAAACTGTGGGTCGCATTGGCTTTAAAGCCATCGAATTCGTCATCAAGGATGAAATTGACGACTCCGGCTACGGCGTCAGAACCGTATACGGAAGATGCACCGCCAGTCAACACTTCTACGCGTTCGAGGAGCAACGACGGGATGGCGTTGAGATCCGCACAATTGCCGCCACCGGTCGTACCGGGCGCCATGCGCTGACCGTTAAGTAAGACAAGGGTGCGTGAGCAACCTAGGTTTCGCAGGTTCACGGTCGCCGTACCTGATGCGCCGTTGGACGCCGTAATGGCTTGCCCCGGTGAGATCTGTGGCAGATCGTTCAGGTAGTCCTCGACGCGAGTGATCCCGCGATCGGAGATATCTTCTACCTGAATCGTCGTGATTTGTGAAGAACTGACCACATTGGCATCGCGAATACGAGAGCCGGTAACGATCACTTCCTCGATTTCGGCCGATTCGTCCTGTGCGAATGTTCTGTGTAGTCCGTCGTGACCAGTTATCAATCCACTACATACAAACAACATACACAATTTTCTGATGTGTATCGAATTTATGCCAACGTACTCGATCACTGCTATTTTTCGGTTTAGCTACTATAGGGCGATTGCGCAATGCGTTCGCCAGAAACACGTTAGTTTAGGAGCATTCGAGAATATTAATCGATGGCCAGAGAGTCCACCCCAAGGTGTGCGGTCACTGAACTTTCAACGTGCTTGTGCATATCGTCCCGGACTTCATCACTGCAAACGTGTCGCTCACAGCTAAGTTTGCGTGAGCAGAAGAACCCGCTCAGTGACCGAACGAAAACGCCTCGTCAGCGGAACTGACGAGGCGTTTCCACAAAAGACTATCGGGTCAGAGTGACTTTTAAGAAGTAGTAACGACCTGCCGTATCAAACGTCCTTACGTCTGTATTGTCGTTAAATCCATCAAGCGACAATGGCGGATCTTCATCGAGCACATTGTCGATACCGAGCGCAATAATCATGTCAAGATCGGGAAAATCGTACGAACCTTGGAGATCGAGATACGTTCTAGCGTTGAGAACGCGTTCTACATCCTCACCGGTTGCCCAGTCAAACGCTGTTTCGTCGGCTTCACCGATTGTGCGAAATTGAGAGCTCAGACTAAGATTGTTTCGGTTATAGACAATGTCGAAGTTGTGTCGCAGCTTCGTGAAATAACCATCTTGGTCGTCATCAAAGCGGCCAGTGAGATTGAGGACTGAGCCATCCGCTTGGACAGTCTCGTAATTACTCAGCCTCGTGGCTTCAAAACGGAAGTCGAATGTCCCGCCAAGAAGATCGAGTCCTAGGTAACGAACGCCGATGTCCCATCCCGAAGTGTTTACACCCCCAACGTTAGTAACAGTATTCGTGACATTAATCGGGTTACCGGCGTTGGGTCCGGAAGAGAATCTCTCGATCAAGTGACAATACTGTCCACTTTCAGCGCAGGATTCAACGATGAAATCAGCGCCAAGTGTGGCGAGTGCGTTGGTCAATTCGATGTCGTAATGGTCGATCGTGATCGCTAGACCTACTAAGAAGCTTGGTTCGTAGACGAATCCATACGTAAAAATGTCTGCCGTTTCGGGCTGAGCGTTTGGATTACCTCCGACCGTGGTTCGAATCTGTGTAGAGATTGGTTGGAATCCACTTGCCGGTACGCCATCAGCGATGCAATGTGACGTTGGATTTGTTGAACAGGGATCGCTAATCGCCGGAAATGAAAAACCAGAACCGCCAAACAAATGGGAGGTCGAGGGCGCACGGAACGCCTGCGAGAACTTCATACGAGCCATGAATTGATCGGAGAACCGCCACTTGAGACCTACGTTCGAGTTAGTCGTGTCGCCAAAAGGATTGTAATCGGAGTAACGAGTTGCCAAACTTAGCTCGAAGGAGTCAGAAATCGAAGTCTCGCCGAGTAGCGGTACCACCAATTCACCGTAGATTTCCTGCACGGAGTACTCACCGGATGTCGGTTTTCTAGGCGTACCAGTTGCGGCACTACCAAGTGCATTCACCTGTGAATCCGGTGTGTCTGAACCGCGCTCTTCACGCCATTCAAAACCGAAGGCTGCGCCAAGTGGTCCTGCTGGCAAATCCATGAAGTCGGAGTTGACGAAGTTAAGCGCAAGCGCTTTTTGGTCTTGCAAACTCGCTTGGTTGTCTACGAAGGTGATGTAGTCAATCATCTCTTGAGTAACACTACCTTCACCGAATACGTTAAGTGGTACGCAAGCAGCGGTGTCGTTGGCACACTGAGGGTTACCGTCCGAATCTAACACCCAATTTCCGTCTTCGTCTTGTAACGAAGGACCGACTGCGTTAGCCACACGCTCTAGGTTGTAGATGTGCCCGAAGTGTCCCTCTGAGGCTGTTTCTCCGAAAGAAGCGTACATGTCGTAGTCCCAACTGCCTAATTCTCCGTCTAGGCCAACCAGAACTCGTTTCGTTTCTGTCAAGGTGTTCTCGAACCGCGATCCGCCCTCGACCATACGACGGCGCCAATCGTGGATGTCTGCACCAAACGGGTTGTAGTAGTTATCTACCGTGTAAGGCGCTGAATAGCTGAAAAACGCTAACGGAGCGAGTGGGACTTCGGCAAGACGTTGGTCACTATCACGATTCAAATAGCTCATCTCGAGGGAAAAACGTGCATCGCCGAGAAAGGGTAGGTCTTCAACCATGCGATCGCCGGAGAAAGCAATACTCCAACGTCTATTTGGTTGTCGTTGATGATTCGATGGTGCAAAGTTGTAGGAGTCACCACCAAAAAAGTTGAAAGGCCGGTAGTTCCCGTATTCAGGTCCACGTGTTACGTCGAAACTCTCGTCGCCGATTGAGTAGCGATACCGACCTCACGGGGGTGCTGAACTACCTAAGAAAATGACGTCGCCACCAAATAGTGCCAAAGGTGTGTCAGCCCATTCGCGATCGCATGCACAGATTGAACCTTCGTTGACGTATGACCCGAAAACGAGGAAGCTGCTCATATCACCGGTACCTCCAAATGTCAGATCCGCACCGGTTCGGATACCGTCTCCTCTAGAAGTCACACCGTGTTGGTAATTCACTTGGACGCCGTCATAGCCACGACGTGTCAGAATGTTTACGACGCCACCAACTGCGTCTGAACCGTAAATTGCTGATGCGCCATCTTTGAATACCTCGATTCGATCAACCATCGAGACCGGAACTGTGTTGAGGTCAACCGCTCCGGTGAGGTTTGTTGAGGATAGTCCAGAAGTACTTGATGGTAGCCGTCTACCATTCATCAGTACTAGAGTCCGTCCAGAACCGATTCCTCTCAATGAAACACGATTGGTACCATCGCCTCCGTTGTTAATTTGTGTCGTCTGAGCGCCACCAGCTACAGAAGGCATCTCACGTAGGAGCTCACCAAGAGATGTTTCACCCGATCGTTCAATATCGATCCGATCGAAAACCTGTACAGGGCTTGACCCTTCTAACTCAACTCGCACGATGCGAGAACCCGTAACGATCACCTCTTCTAGTGATTCAGTTTCCTCTTGGTCGCCTTCTTGTTGTGCATTGACAGTAAAAGTCATCGCACAAGTCAGGACACTAATTAGCGCGAGCTTAATTAGTGAGAAAAATGGATTTTTCTTCATTTCTTCCTCGAACATGCGTGCGAAGACGCGAAGTAGATTCCCTTCGAATAATGGACGTCTAGTAGGTTTAGCGACCCATTTCAACGTCATTATTCAAGATCGAATTTTAATGATTCTGACATATTTCACGTCCATTTTTCTCCATATTTCCACCGGTTCGAAATCATTCATTACCCCAAGGTTTTGTTGCTTACCACGCGAATTTAAATCGTAACCGTACTCATCGGGACAACAGATTGGCGCCGCTAGGTTTCGGTCCGCCACAGCGATGGATCTCGAACCGACGCGTGGATCTAAGAAGCAAGATGGAACCTTAATAGAGCCAAACCAGCTTCGATTGGTTTCTCGGGAATTGATGACCCGATATGCGAAAATTTACTCGCGTGAATCGTCAGCGATTTGCTTGTTCGCCACATCGTGAGATAAACGACTAGCGGTACATTGAATCAAGGTTCGCGTAATTGAATGTTCTTTGACGATCTCTGCCCAATTGAATCAACTACACCGTATTCGGAAGCCGATAGACCGTGCGAAGCTTCTCTATGACGAAATCGTTGCGGCAGGCGATCATATCGACACACATCGAGAAATTCCGATTGATCTCGTAACAAAGATGAAGAACGCAAACTTACTTCGTTTGCTCGTTCCAAGTCGTCTCGGTGGTGAGGAAATGGACTGGTTCGAATACCTTGACGTTATTCTCACGATTGCACATGCAGACGGCAGTGTTGGCTGGTGTATTAATCAAGGAAACGTGTTTGCAACCAATGCCGCGCGAGAACCTGTTGAGCTGGCAGAAGAAATATGGGGGGTACCAGAGGGTAGTTGTGGCAATGGTCCTCCGATCGGTGCTACGTCCAGATCCGTTTCAGGCGGATATGTTCTGAGCGGCAAGTGGATTTTCTCTAGTGGCTGTCGACATGCGAATTGGTTAGCGGCTCTCGTGACAAGCGCCAGTCATCCACCGCGACTGCACTTTATGCCGAAAGACGAGATTGAGCTGATCGATAACTGGCAAGTCCGAGGACTTCGCGGAACGGGAAGCTTCGGATTCACTTGTGAGGACTATTTCGTACCCGAACATCGTGTGAGGCGTATGGACCTGCCGCAGGTAGATCAGGGACCGATCTACAAAATCCCTCAATCGCTGATGTTCGCATGTGGCTTTGGATGTGTTGCGCTTGGCGTGGCTCGGTCGGGATTGGACAGCGTGATCGAACTAAGTCACTCGAAGAAGCCTCAGTTTGGAAAACAGACGCTCGCTCAGGATCCGGTTGTTCAGAGCAAGATCGGACTTGCTGAAGGTCTATTCGGTGGTGCGAAAGCGTTTTTGTACGAGACAGTCAGTGAGGTATGGGAAAGTGTTAAACGAACCGGAATGATCTCTCTTGATGAGCGATTACACTTGCGATTGGCTGGGACTCACGCTATCAGGCAATCGGCACAAGTGGTTGATATCGTTTACAACTTAACCGGTTCGAACGCGATTTTCGAATCCACGTTAATCCAACGAAAGTTCCAAGATATTCACGTTATTACGCAGCAGATTCAAGGTCGCGAGTCGCACTATCAGACGGTTGGTGCGCATCTACTTGGTGAGAGTCCTGAAGGTGGCGTGTATTAGGGTGAGACCAGCCTCATGCATAGTCTCACAGCTAAGGATAAATCAGTCTTCTTCCGATGCTGCTTTCTCTATCTCCGTTGACGCATGGGCTTGAAGAGCTGAAGCTGCTCGCGCGTTCTGAGCGGCTTTCATAGCTTCCGCGGCGCGTTTGTTTTCCTGTATTTTGGCATTGATTGCCATTCCAGCTCGCATCCAGGTTTCGCGGTTCTCGATTACGTATTGATTCGACTCACGATAGTCGTGCAAGAATCCATTGACTTCCGGAATTACGTAGCGCGCCACTAAATCCCAACTATTTCGCGTATCTTCTCGATTCGCCCAATCGTGCACAAATCCGATCACACACCCAAATCCGCCGGATAGTTCCTGCATTTCGTAGATCTTAGCGACGAGATCTTCCGGTGTACCGATTACGCTGACGCTTCCATCGCTGAACGCCATGACATCGACGGCTTCGTCGGGCGTTTTAAAAATCTGTCCTTGACCGGCTGCGAGTGTCCCTACGGTGTATTCGTTGTTGTGTCGGAATAAACCTTCTCGAGCTTGCTCGCGAGCCTTATCGCGCGTCTCGGCAATGTGCCAGTTCAACACGAGTCGCCAAGCGCTTCGTTCTACCGTATTACCATGCTTCTCTGCAGCTTCTTCAGCGAAGCTCCACTGAAGCGGAAGTGCTTGAATGCCGGCTTGTGATGTCGAGCCTATCGAGAGAACGCCAATGCCGTGTTTCCCCGCCAGCGTCATCCCTGAAGGACTCACGAGTGACGCAACCGTGAACTCCATGTTCTTTTGCAGCGGTTTGAGTTGGAGCTTTGCATCTCTTAACGTGAACCACTCGGATTCGATAGTGAACCGTTCGTCTGCCTCAAATAACCTACGTATGACACCGATAGCCTCGTCCTGACGATCACGCAAGACCATTGGGTCGACGCCGAGAGTGTGCGCGTCGCTCGGAAGCGCGCCTGGTCCTGATCCGAAGATCACTCGACCGCGTGATTGGTGATCTAGCTGTGCCATTCGTTGAGCCACCATGAATGGATGGTGATACGGTAGCGAAACAACACCTGTACCTAAGCGGATTCGATGAGTACGTTCTGCAGCAGCGGCTAGGAAAAGCTCCGGTGATGCGATCACTTCCCAGCCAGTCGAATGATGTTCGCCGCACCAAAACTCATCGAAACCGAGTCGATCCATGTGCTCGACTAGCTCAAGGTCACTCTGAAGTTGCAAGGTCGGATGTTCACCGATGGGATGATGGGGCGCTAGAAATGCACCGAATCGCATATCACTCATAGATTTAGTAATGGCTCAATCAGGTAACTAGCATTGATTCTACTTTTGGTACTAACAAACGCAGGCTATCCTGTAGTCCAAGATGCAGCAACATTTCAGCGATAGGGAACAGACGGTATCGCGGTCGATTAGCGCTAGTTACGAATTCGGTCCTCTACCGCTGGACCGCCCGTCATATCGCTACCAAATCCGCTCGGAGTAGCTGTCGACTCACCTACGGCTGGGGCGCCGAATGCGATTTCCCGCTCTTCTTGCGGTTTGAACGCTTTCTTCAGCTCGGCAGTATCTTCGTGCATCCGGAACAGTGACTTAATGTCCTTTCGGATTTGGATCAGACTAGGTACGATGAAAAGTGTCGTTACAGCGGCAAACACGGTTCCTGTAGCAAGACTAACAGCCATCGGAATCAGGAATTGCGCTTGCATACTCGTTTCGAACAACATTGGCGTAAGACCAAGTGCGGTCGTTGCCGTCGTGAGAAAGACTGCTCGAAAACGACCACGCACTGCTTCTTTGATCGCTTCCTCGAATTCCATACCGGCCGCACGCAATCTCAAGAACAGATCGGTCAGCACCAGTGAGTTGTTTACGACGATACCACTCAGCGCAATGATGCCAAATATTGAGACGAATGAAAGATCGAATCCTAGTAGCCAATGGCCTACGATCGCACCGCCAGCACCGAACGGGATCGCGGATAGCACGGTAAACGGCATTGAGTAATTTCGGAGCTGGCTAGCTAAAAGTATGTACATCAATAAGATAGAAGATATTGCTAGCAAGCCTAACTGAATGAAGTCTTCTGCCTGTTCTTGTGCAAAGCCGGCCTCTCTGATGGCGAGGCGGGGGAATTCCGCCATTAAGGACGGAAGTACGTCTTGGTTTACTTCAGCGATAACTTGGTTCGGGGTACGAAGTACGCTATCAATCCTCGCGCTAACCTGCACAACGCGTCGACCATCGATCCGTGTAATGGAGGAGAAACTACGGTTTTCGTCGATACGCGCTACAGTGAAGAGCGGTACTTCAGTACCGTCGTTCAGTCGGATACGTGAATTTGCGAAGTCTCGTGTGCTACTTCGTTCATCGGTCGGAAAACGGACCATGACTTTCACTTCATTGCGATTACGTTGGATCCGCTGAATCTCCTCACCGAAGTAGCTCTGCCGCAATTGCCGTGATATATCTAGATGTGTAAGTCCGGCTGCTTCTCCCGCTGGTGTCAGCTCAATATCGAATTGACGTTTACCAAGATCGAAGTCATCGGTGATTTGTACGAGTGCTTCAACTTCTGACAGTCTCGTTTTTAATTGATCAACAGCTCGCAATAGGACGTCGCTATCACGGTGACTAAGCTGGTACGCCATAGTTGATCCGCCGATAAATGCAGATGTGAACTGCAGTGAATCAGCGCCGGGTATGGTGCCGACTTCCCGTCGCCAAAGTCTTTCGATCTCGGCTGAGCTATTTTGTCGGATACTCTCGTCAGCTAGTTCGAGAATCACCTGGGCTCGATTACTGCTCTGTGTGACGCCACCAGGCCCACCAGGACCGCCAGCTAAACGAAGTCCTCCTCCAACGACCATACTCAAGGACTCGATTTCGGTCCCGCCAGCTGCCTCATTCACTCTGAGGATCGCATTTCGCAGTATTTCCGCGCCTTCCTCCGTGGCGTCATACGGCGTTCCCACAGGGTAGGTAAGGTTTGCGGAAACGTTATCTGACTCGATAGATGGGAAGAATAGAAATCGGACTGAGTTGGTATAGAGCAAAGAACCACACAGCACGAGGAATACAAACGCAAGAAGCAGAGTTAAATAGCGCCTCTTGATGGCCCACGCGGCGGCCGGAACGAGAATTCGATCTCGAAATCGTTGGACACCTGAAGCAATCACTGACTGCACAATATTCAAAGGCCAGCGACTCCAGTAGCCTTCGTGTGATAGGTGTGCCGGTAGGATCAGGAATACCTCGATCATCGAGAACACCAATACTGTAATCACGACGAGAGGAACGGCACCGAGGATCTGTCCAAAAGTACCCGTCGCGAACAGTAACGGGGCGAAAGCCGCCATCGACGTTAGAACGCCAATGCTCACAGGTGAGAAGACCCCCTTTGCACCCGCGATCGAAGCGCCTACGCCTCGAAGACCTGTTTCATGTACAGCACCGATGTTCTCGCCAACAACAATTGCGTCGTCGACAACAACACCTAAGACCATGATCAATCCAAACAGCGAGACCATGGTAATCTCTACTCCGAGTGGCGCAAAGACGATCATCGCGCCAAGGA
Organism: Gammaproteobacteria bacterium; assembly: GCA_026707905.1. Taxonomy (GTDB): domain Bacteria; phylum Pseudomonadota; class Gammaproteobacteria; order Pseudomonadales; family Azotimanducaceae; genus Bin55. Next base: position 15,678 of record JAPOVY010000137.1, read on the forward strand.
AGGAAATGGGTACACCCATCGCTACCCAGATGGCCAGCTTTAAGTCAAGCATTAACACGAGGAAAGTAACGACGAGCGTGAATCCGAGGAGTCCGTTACGGACTAAGAGATCAATCCGCTGCTCCAACACTTCCGATTGATCTTGAAATATCTCAATGTCAACGTTGTAAGGGATAGTAATTCCGTCTAGATTCGACTTGACAATTTCAGCGATTTCAAGGACGTCCTCAGAATCAGATCGACTTACCTGCACAAAGATCGCCGGTTTACCATTGAATTCATTTCGAAGTTGGTCGTCGACGAAGGCATCTCGTACGATTGCAATATCTCTAAGAAGCAGTGTCGTACCGTTCGGGAGCGCCTGAACTGGAATCGACTCGAATTCCTCACCGGTCATCAGCTTCTTGTTCGTACGAATGAGTAAATCGCCGGCGTTCGACTTAATTTCACCGGCAGAGAGATTGACCGAGTATTGCCGAATACGATTCGCGACTTGATCTAACGTGAGCCCGTATTGGCGTAGCGTGCGTTCGCTGATCTCAATTGATATCTCGTAGGCACGTGCGCCATCTAATGTAACGAGTGAAACACCGTCAAGGTCAAGCAGGGCATCCTGCAAAAATTCTGCTGCGCTTCGTAATTCCGTCTCGGGAACAGGTCCTGACACGACGAGCTGCGTCACACTACTGATCGATTCAGCGATCGTGACTTCAGCTTCCTCTGCACGTTGAGGTGGAAAGTCGACGAGTCGATCAACAGCGGATTTGACGTCCTCATAGACTTCGTTTTCGTCGGCGAAATCTGTTAGCTCAACGTTGATCGAGCCGAATCCTTCGGACGCTACGGATTGGACCCTATATACGCCTTGAATTCCCGCAACAGCTTCTTCGACACGACGAGTGATCCCTTCTTCGACTTCTGAAGGCGTTGCGCCAGGATACGGGACACTCACTGCGACGATACCTGGTTTGATCGTGGGAAAGACTGCGGAATTTAGGTTGGTTGCCATCCACAATCCGCCAAGCAGAAAGACAGCCATCAGCAAGTTGGCCGCCACGGCGTTGCGTGCGAAAAAACCCATCGGTCCATGATCGATGGATTGTTCTCTAATCTGGTCGGCTAGAGGAGTCATGTCTGAGGGATTCCTACGATCGCGACTGAATCGCCTTCATCAACGTTCGGCATGGAACCAGTCACGATGCCGTCAAAGTAGGGAAACGTAGTGACGAGCAAGCCGTCTTCACGACGGTCATGGATTTGAATTTGTTGCCTGATAAGCAAACCATTCTTGACGACCCAAACAGTACTTTTTGCCTGTTCGGTCTCTTCGGGCAATACATAGGCTTGATCAATCTGGCGACCAAATATCTTCGCGCGAATAAAACTACCGGGCGCAAGTTCATGATCCTCTGACTGAACCCTTGCGTAAAGTGTTGACGCACGTGTGCGCTCATCTAGCGATGCACTCCGCCGCTCAACAACCGCTTCGACGAAGCCATGATCTGACTCCAAAAGCGCACGACGTCCGTTTATTGGTTCTAGTGCACCAAGGTTCATGGTTGAAACGGGAATAACGGCTTCGAGCTCATTGATGTCGTAGACCTGACCGACAGGTTGATTGACGGCTAGAAGCTGCCCAATGCCAACATTTGAGGTTAACACTCGGCCTGAAAAGGGGAAACTGAACTCTGTGCGGCTCAAGGTCAATTCGGCCGCGAGGAGACGTGCTTTCGCTCGATCGATTGCGGCTTGGCTACGCTCGATCTGCGGTTCTTGTGCGACCAACGGTGGTACGTCGGCGCCTGGGTTCAGAAGCTGGTAGTTCTCTGTCGCTGCTTCTCTTTGAGCGTTCGCTAGGTTCATTTCAGCTAATGCGACTGCAAGATCGGCCTTCGCTTGACGAACACCCAATTCCGCATCGATCGGATCCAGCTTGAATACCGTATCACCAGCTTTGAATTCGCCGCCATTCCTCAATGCGGGTGAAACCCAAATAACTCGACCACCAACTTGCGGAACAATAGAAACTGCTGTTCGATAGGCAATGGAACCTGTCGCGTCGACTTCCACGGTAGCACTGATGACATCAGGTCGGACGACGGCGACCGTTAGCTGGGGCGCTTGCATCGCGCCAGGAGGACCCATCGGAAATGAAGGTGCGGATTCTGATGATGTAGTCGCTCGACACGCAAAGAAGGATGCGACCGTCACCAGTGCGAGTACGATGAGAATCTGCGTGATGCCAATAACACGTTTCATTCGTGGAATCGATCTCTAATTAGTGTGCAATGACGAGTGATACGAGCTCAATCCACCCGTCCAGATGTCATTCTAGGTTACACGATGGGCGTATCGGTAGCATTTATACGGAATGCGAGGAGAAACATGTCGTGAATGTCATAACCGATCAATTGCAGTTTCCTGAAGGTCCAGTTGCCATGCCTGACGGTTCGATACTCGTGGTCGAGATCGCACGAGGCACACTTTCGCGAGTAGGTCAGGATGGCGCCATTGAGGTCGTTTCAGAAGTAGGTGGTGGACCAAACGGAGCCGCGATTGGTCCGAACGGCGACTGTTTTATTTGCAATAACGGTGGATTTAACTGGATCCATCGACCGGGGCGAACGTTTCCAGGCGATCAAGCTGACGACTATACAGGAGGGCGTATCGAAAGAGTCGATATGCAATCGGGTAGGGTTGACGTTCTATACGAAGCAGTCGATGGCATTCGTCTATGTGGCCCGAATGATCTCGTTTTCGACGATGAAGGTGGATTTTGGTTCACGGACCATGGTAAGACGCGACTACGCGAACGAGATCGGACGGGCGTGTTCTACGCGAAAGCGGATGGTTCCCACATTGAGGAAGTGATATTTCCCTTAGAGGCACCGAATGGCATTGGGTTGTCGGCGCAGAATGATGAACTCTATATTGCTGAAACGCCGACGGGACGGTTGTGGGCGTATCCGCTGAAGGAATCCGGTCAGTTAACTGGTGAACGCCTAGACCGACCCGATGGTGGTCGCGTGGTGGCAGGTCGCAATGCGTATTTCATGTTCGATTCACTTGCTGTGGACTCTGACGGTGGCGTATGCGTTGCTACGCTTATTGACGGAGGAATAACGACGCTATATCCAGATGGGCGAAATCCGAAGTTCGTACCGATGCCTGATCGTTTAACGACAAATATCTGTTTTGGCGGCGATGACTTGAAGACAGCGTACATCACGCTATCGTCCACCGGGCAACTCGTGGCGGTGGATTGGGATGTGCCAGGACTTCCTCTTAACTACTTGAATATAAACTAAATTGATGTGTGATTTTGCTAAGTAAACCCGCGGCGCAAATCGAGATCATTTAGCTTGTCGAGAATGTGGTGCTATTGACATGAGGGTCTCGATCTCATCCAGATAAAACGATCTGGGTTTAGTCGGCTGCGCATACGCTCTGTGGTCGCCATCCATTTCCCAGGTGAAGCCATTACGAAGGCGACCAGTCAGGTCGCCAGCGAATTCAAATCCACCGGCCTCACCTCGAATGGCGACTAATACTGCGATCTGGTCCCAACTTGATCGTCCGTTGAACGAGCCATTGAACCATCTGAAGTACGCTTCCCGAACAGGATTCTCAGGTGGCGTTGACTCAAGTGAAAGCCCTGTGTATAGATTGCCGCCGAAGTCTGTAACCACAAGTCGCGTTGGCCAGTGTTCAATGACGAATTGAGATTCTCTCAGAAGTCCGTGTCTAACGAAATTAAAGTTGTCGTTAACGCGACCTCCCATGACGACTAGCTGAGTCACTTTCTGTTCAACTAAGGTGGGATGAGCTCGGAGTAACTCAGCGAGATTGTTCAAGAATCCGAGTGAGACGATCGTGACGCTTTGGTCTCGTTCAGAATGAAGGGTCTCCTCGTAGAAGTCCAATGCGCTATCCGCTAGAGTAGATTTCGACGCTTTGAGCATATTCGCCAAACGACTTAGATAGCGCGATTCGTCTGGATCTTCGAGCGTACCTTTGAACCTAGCTATCGGCGTCGAATCTCGACCGTACCACGCGTTGATCGCTGCAATTGCCTCGACACCGTCAGGATGTACTTCATTGAAGCTGACACCGAGTAGGCGAGCTTCGGTTCGGTCTGCAAGCGCATGGATGACTGCGAGCACACCGACGTCGTCAACATCAAGCGTCATATCGGTTTCAACGATTATGTTGATCATATCAGCGTTAATGATCTGAGTGAAGAAGAACGTAAAGTGCATAACTACGAAGCTGCACGCGATAGAGACGAATCGCCTTCGTTTTTTCGCAAGAGAACGATGGTCGCATACGCAGGTCCGTAGCTTTAGCAAGTTATCTAAGCCAGCTACTCGGTGTGTCCATCATAGATTACGAATTTTTACTTAAGCACGAAAGCAACTCGCCTCCAACGGAGACGGATTCTTGCTCTTGAGTCGGATGGTACGCTTCCACTCTACTTGTGCTGCAATTTGAACAGGCTGGGAACGTTGAAATCCATTGATAAAGGTGTGTTTCACTTGGTTCGGTACGACCGCAGATCGATCCTAATTGCGTTGCTTATCTTCATTGGCTGTTCTAACGGCGCGAACGACGCGACCGTCTTTTCAGGTGCAGCGAAATTCAAGACTGAGCATCTTTCGAATGGATTATTAGTGTCCGTTTACGAGGATCAACGTATGCCGGTTGTCACGGTACAGTTGGTCTACTACATCGGCAGTTCGCATGAGGATGAGAATTCTCGAGGTCTGGCACATTTATTTGAACATTTAATGTTCAGCGCTTCGACGAACTTCCCGGAACGAGCAGTGTTCAAGCTTGTAGAGCAACATGGGGGTTCGACAAATGCAACTACTAGCTTTGACGAAACTCGATTCTTCGCGTCAACGCCGCCTGGTCCGCATGAAGAAGTGCTTGAGATTTACGCGGACCGAATGGTAAATCTACTCGTTACCGAAGAAGCTCTGGCGCGTGACAAGAAAATCGTCCTAGAGGAACTTCGAGTCTATGCGCAAAACGATCCGATAAATCGCTTGGGTTTTGAAACACTACGGCAAGGACTTGGTAAACATCCGTATGCCATCTCTCCGTTAGGAACAGAGGAGGATATCAACGATGCGAGCGTATCAGGATGTCTCGAGTTTTATCAACGATATTACGGTCCCCAAAACACGCATCTCTCGATAGCCGGCCCGGTTGAAACAGAAGAGACATTCCGACTCGTCGACAGACTTTTTGGTCATATGAACAAACCAGTAGAGAAACCACGTTCCGTTCCGATGCTCTCCGCGTGGGATTTTCCTACGGAACTTGATTTGAGTGATGACATACCTCCAGTCGAAGCGAGTGCGTATGTCTTCGAGCTACCACCGGTGTCCTCAAATAACTACGAAGCGATCAATCTCATGATCTCGCTTATCTCTAGCCTGGATGGATTCGAGGATGAATTGGTCCGAAAACGTAGAAGAGCGTTATATGCACAAATGTTTGATTTACCTACGAAAGCGGGTCGTATATTGGTATTTGCCTCAATTTCCTTACCGTACCGACGCAAAGAAACTGCGTTCTTACATCTCGATCAGACTATTGAGACGCTTGCTCAATTTAACTGGCTGAACGATCAAACGCTCCGTGCTACGAAACAGCGATATCTTCAATCGGAATACCGAGGCCGATATCGGTCGTCGTCGATGGTGAATCGAATTGAGTACGCACATGGTTGGCAGAACGATATTCAGAAGGCGTTCGATCGAGAGCAGCGAATTGAGGAGGTAGAGTTGGAAGATATCAAGCGTGTCTATCTACGCTATGTAAAAAATGGGCAACCAACCAAGATTTACGTAAAACCTACGCGTGTGCCTTGGTACGTAGCTACGTTTGGTTGGCTTTATCCGCTTGCGGATAGAATGGGATTGACGAGATTTGTGTTGTGATCTCAAAGCCTTACGTCAAGAAAAAACGCGCCACTCTTACGGCGTTTGTGGTTGGCTTGATCACCTGTACTGTATGCAGTGCCAATGAAATTCAAACGTGGGTTTTGGAGGATGGTACAGAGGTGCTGTTCTTAGAAGACCACCGTGCGCCGTTGGTCAGCATAGAGATCAATTTCAACGTGAGTCAGTTGATTCCGTGGAGAGTAAAAGAAATCGCTAATGCTCAGGCGGCGTTCAGAGGTCAATTGTTTGATAAAAACCGCCAAATCAGACGTGAAATTGAGAGTTCTGGCGTTTCAATTTCGACGTCTTTGGGCTGGGAAAGAGCGCGAATTGGTGGCTCAAGTTTAGCGGTTGATTTCCCGATGCTAGTGACGTTGATCGGTAAAGTACTCGAAAACAGAGATTACACTCGAACAGAATTACAAAAATGGTATAGGGATCGTGTCATTAACTGGCGATCGACGACAACAAATCCACGTACAATATTAGGTCAAGCAGCATACAAGCTCTTATACCCAAACGAGAATGATCCAAGAAATGCGGTGTACGATCGACCGCAGTCGTTTAGCCGATCTGCGGTGAAACTAGCCGCGATACGGGATATGGTCCTCTCCACACCTACTCGTAATATCGCCGTATCAGGTTCTATCAACAAAGAAGAATTACATCAACTAATTGAGAAGCTGCTTCCCGCGATCAATGAATCCAGTCGCCTAAGAGAATCACCAAAGCCTCCGGATTCCAAGGTCGGTAACGAAGATACGACGATCGAACTCAAAAATCTCACGCAGGTGTATATGGCACTAGTCAGGCATAGTCTTTTGTTTTCTCACGATGACTATCCTGCTTATTTAGTCGTCAACCAAATTCTCGGTGGGACCTTCAACTCTCGGCTCTATGAAAAACTAAGACACGAAACGGGCGATACATACAGTGCGACTTTGAGTTCAGTTGGTACAACAACGGAACGTCGCGGTATGCTGAGATTGCAGACATATACACGCGTCGACAACGCCGTATACACAGAACGACGTCTTAGGTCCGTATTGGCGGAACTTCACGCAAACGGTGTCACGGAGGACGAAGTTCAAAGCGCGCTAGCGTATCTACGAGGAAGTTTGGTTTTTGCGAAAGAGACACCTATTCAGATCGTAAATCGAGCCGCATTAAATAAAGTTGCGGGTCGCGACTCCAACTTTAGGGAATTGATGTTAGAGCGAGCATCGCAACTGACTCTTGACGAGATTAATTCGTTTGCTCGACGTTACTACGATCCCACTAAGTTCGCGCTAGTCAAAGTCGTACCAGAATCAAGTTGAAAGGGTAGACGTTTTTGGATCGTTGTACAATTTGTCAGGTGGCGCTTATCCAGGTCGATACAGCCGGGCTAAAAGTCGATCGGTGGCAACGAGCATCCAGAAACACGAGAACGATTGATTACACCATTATTTAACATAATATACATTATGCGAAGTAATGAATAGATCGCAGGAGTTTTCGAATAAACACTTGATCTGTTGCGAATCTAGGTAAAGCTGACCCCCCGTCGTTTGGCGAACGTCGTAATACACAACACGATGATGAACATCATCGTACACGCTATAAAGAGTGCGATCTGAGGACCTATGTACTCAGCGATGAATCCCCACAACAGCGCGCCGATGGGTCCCGCGCCCATAAATGAAAAGGAGAAAAAGGACATTACACTACCGCGCTGATCATTCGGTGCTTCCTCCTGCATGATCGTTCTCGACATGCTCATCGCAATGCCGCCACACGCACCCCAAAAGAACATGAGTGTGAGGAAGTACGGGAAATCGAATCCCAATGATGCCATCGATAGGATTAGTGCGCCGATTCCGTGCGCGATTAACAGCGCATTACCTTTGTGGCGGATTTCTCGCAGTATCAGTTGTGCAAGGATTGTTATGACGAGACCGGCGGAATTTACCAGGTTAACAAACGCTAGATCGTCTGAAGATCCGTCGTAGCGCTCTCGAATCAACAACGGGATCGTGACGACGTATGAGCCCATGAAACATACTCCCATCGCGACGTTTTGAATAACTACCATGCGCATCGATGGATTCGACCACACGGTTGCGAACCCATTCTTGATGGATCTTGAAAGTGCAGGAAACCACGGTTCCGTAGCTAATCGCGTAGGTGTCTCACGCTGTTGAGGCAATCGTCCCAGCGCGACTGCGCCACCGGCTACGATCGCAGTTTGGGTGGCGATGATGAGGAAGCCACCAATAGCATCGGCGGCGCCAGCAAGCGTAAAACCTCCCATCTGAACCAGAAACTGAATTAACGTGACTTTGACGACAGTACGCTGAATGTTGCCTTGAGCCACCGAATTCAATAAACCGTCACGAGCAGGGGTGACGAACGCCTGCAGACTTCCGATGGCGATCGCATATGCGATCATGACGCCAAAGCTGAGATGATCGAACAGGAGGAAGATTGCCAGTGTACCCAAAGGAAAAATGGCTAGACTCTGCGAAGCAACCGCTACACGTTTGCCGCCTAAACGATCTGCGAGGCTGCCGCCTATAAGCATGAGTAACGTTGCAGGAAAGAGCAGCGCTAGTTGTGCGACGCCGACCATCATCGGCGATTCATTCAGAACGATCGTAACTAACCATGCGAACATGACATTCTGAATGCCGTGGGAGGCGAACCACGATCCCGTGCCGATGAGATACCAGGCTAACGGACTAAGACGAGACGATTCTCCTCTATTTTCGTCTTCGAATAGCGCCAATGACTATCGCAACAGAGCGAGTTTCTGTCGTTCGATCAGGTCAAAATCGATTTGAGCACCAAGGCCCGGTTCATTAAATGCGTGTACGATTCCATTAGAGTCGACGTCGATATCTTCGACTAATCCATGCTTTTGCGCTGCTGCAGGCAACAAGACTTCAAAATACTCACAGTTCTTGATCGCCATAAGTAAATGTAGGTTAGCGACGTTGTTCAGAGAGTTTCCGCCGTGGTGTACTTCGTAGTTCATGTGAAATGCTTCAGCTAGATGTGCAGTCTTCAAGCATGACGTTAAGCCTCCTTTAATTGCTACATCGCCACGTAAATAGTCAGTAGCTTGTGCGACGATCCAGGGAGCGTACGAGGTTGGACCCGCTTGAGGCATTTCTGTTGCCATGATCGGCACGCGTAGCTGGTTTCGAAGTTTCACGTAGTTGTAGATGTCGTCTTCAATTAGCGGATCTTCGTACCAGTAGTAGTTCATCTCCTCAATCGCTTGACCAACGCGAAGTGCTTGTGGATAGTCGTATGACCAGGTCGAGTCTAGCATGACTCGATGGTCATCCCCTACCGCTTTTCTAACGCCTTCACAGATCGCAATGTCTTCTTCCGGAATAGCAGGAGGATGGATTTTGTACGCTGTCCAGCCTTCGTCCTTCAGCGTCACAGCTTCGTCTGCGTATTCCTCGACAGAGCCATATACCGCTGAGCTTGCATAGGCAGGAATACAGTCTCGATAGGATCCCATGAGGCGATGGATAGGAACGCCAGCAGCGCGTCCTGCAAGGTCCCAGAGTGCAACGTCAACAGCACCAATGATGCGTAGCAACGATCCTCTCGTTCGTCGCATCATCATTTGCCACAAGCGCTCCCTTGCTAATGGATCCTCTCCAACGAGCATAGGCTTAATTCGTTTGATGAGCGTTTCACTATCCCCCGCGCCGGAACCCAATGCAGAGCCCAGGAATGCATAACCGTCCGTGCCATCGTCGGCCAGGATCCGAACCAATCCCATTTGAGTGGTTAAAGTCGATGAGCTTGAAACCGTCGTCGTATAACGGGTCGGCGGAATGTCTTGCCATTCCCACACTGTAACGGTTACGTCTTCAATGCGCATGTAGTGTTTCTCAATTCTTGTTTAGGAGCGCCGTCACGAAGCTAATGGGCGCAGTAGCTCGATGTAGGTGAAGTTAAACGCCTGTTGGCCTCGTTCCCGATCCTCCACCTGGTCCACCCATAAATCCAGAACCTCCCATCGAGTCGTTCCCGAAACTAGGTGGTTCTGAGTCCGGGTTCATTTCAACCCATCGCTTACGTCTTTCGGCTTCGATCTCATCTGGATCAGCGGTGAGTTCCGAAGCAGTCGTACTGTCTTGGAACTGCAACTGATGGAGCGTGTAGTAAATCCCCTGCTTCTCGAGAAGTTCCTCATGAGTACCTAGCTCTCGAACTTCGCCTTGATGTAGAACCAGCACGCGATCACATTCTTGAATCGTCTGGAGGCGATGCGCGATGATGATTGACGTTCGTCCGATCGTAAGGTTGTGTAGTGCTTCCTGAATCAGCAGCTCTGTACCGGTATCGATACTCGACGTAGCTTCGTCCAGCACGAGTATTTCGGGATCTGCTGCGAGCACGCGCGCAAACGCCAACAGCTGTTGTTGTCCTTGAGAAAGGTTATGGCCGCGCTCTGCAAGCTCAGTTTCGTATCCGTTGGGCAGTGCTTCGATGAAACGGTGCGCGTTTACAAGACGAGCTGCCCAAATCGCTCTTTCTCGAGAGACGTTTGGGTTCGACAATGCGATGTTATCGAGAATCGTGCCGGAGAAGATATGGAAATCCTGCAAGACCACGCCGATTCGGCGACGAAGATCGTTGGTACGGATCTGATTGACATCGATGTCGTCGACGAAAATCATGTTATCGTTGAAGTCATAGGACCTCGCGAGCAAGCGAATGATTGTGCTCTTACCCGATCCCGTTGAACCGACAATGGCGAGCTTCTCTCCCGGTTCGATTGAGAACGAAACGTTCTTCAAGATTTGATCGCTTCCAGGGTAGCCAAAGTTAAGGTTTCTAACTTCCACGGCTCCTTGCAAGCGTTCGGGAAGCTGAACTGGATCGTCTGGTTCGTGAATCTGCTCCTCCCAATCCAGTGCTTGAAAAATACGTTCACCAGAAGCCATTGAGCGGAATAAAACATTGAAAAAGTAGCCAAGTCCCATGATTGGCGCGACCATGCGATTTAGAAACTCCATGAATAGGTAGAGCATGCCAAGGCTTATTTCGTCTTGCACTACTTTACCCCCACCGTACCACAGCACGGCTGCGCTAGCGAAACTCGTTAAGCTCGTGTTAAACGCTTCGTAGATCACTTCCCAGTTGATTGCTCGGAACTCTTGGCGGCGATTCTCCTGGTTGAGCTTTCGATACTCGCTGATGTTGTAGTCTTCACGGCCAGATAGCTGAACGACCTCGATACCCATCAAGTCTTCTTGCATGTATTGATTGAGCTGCGATACGGAGTCACGAATCAATCGGAATATCTCCCGCATGATCCAGCGGAACGTGATCGTAGCAACCGCGGCGAGCGGAATGATCATCATGCCGACTAATGTGAGCTCGAAATCGAATGTAAAGCAAATCGCGAGGACAAATATGAACGGTACGAAATCACCGGTATGTTGAACGAAACTGGTAATAAGGTTGAAGAGATTTTCAACGTCGTTCGTGATTCGTGTCATGACCCGTCCAACGCCTACATGGTCATAAAACGATGCAGGTTTCTGTTCGAGTGACTTGAAGAGATCAACTCGAAGATCACGCAAAGTTTTCAATGCGCCACTAGTCAAAGTTAACTGCTGCGCGATGCTCATTAACGAAGTAATGAAAAACATCGTGACCGACATCGCGAGTGCGATCATCAGCGGGTGCCATTCGGTTAATGCGAGCAACCAGTGGTAGGCATCCACGACGCCAAAATCTTGAAAACGAGCTGGTGAATCGACAGGAACCAAAATCGTGTCGATGACTACCCTACTCTGCACAATAGGCAGCAACACAGAAAGCGCGCTCACAAGCGTAATCAGAATAGAACTGGTGATCAGCGTGAGCTTGTACGGTTTCGCCCACTGAAGCAAGCGCATCAACATGCGCATGTTCAGAGCTCGATGCGTCAGCTCTTGATCAAATGCGGAGTAATTCCGTAACTCCTGCCGCGTGTTATTTTTTGACGTGTCCGTCGCTTGTTGGTGGGAAGTCTCTTGAGGCGACGAAATTGCTTCACTCATGTCGTTGACGCGGCAACCTGCGTTTCCTCGCCCACAGGTGTTGGATTCAACTGCTCTAACAGCTTCTCTTTCTCTTGTGCGGATTGCTCTTGGTTACTCTGCACTTTCTCCAGATTCGCGTAGTACCCGTCCTTGGCAAGTAACTCCTGGTGAGTACCTGCTTCGATGATGCGACCCGCGTCGAGAACATAGATGTAATCTGCATGACGGGCAGTGGACACTCGGTGGGAGATGAGAATCGTCGATTTGCCCGCGCGCATTTTCTGTAGACCGTCAATGATCAATTCCTCAGTTCGGGTATCGACACTAGAGAAACAATCGTCGAGGAGCAGAATTTCACTTTCTCTAATCAATCCACGTGCAAGCGTTGCGCGTTGTTTCTGGCCACCGGAAAGCGTTATGCCTCGCTCGCCAACCACCGTATCGATTCCATGAGTTAGGTCTTTTAGCGCTTCTTCTAATCCCGCTGAATTCGCCGCTCGCATGACCTCATCTTCGTTTCGCTTCGGATCGTCATACGTGATGTTTTCCTTAACCGTTGCGGAGAACAGGAATGCATGTTGCGGTACTAGGGAGATCATTTCGCGGAGTTGCTTGACGCTGTAGTCACAGATGTCATGTCCATCAAGAAACACATGATTACGAGGTGTATCGATCATCCGCACTGCGGCTTTTAGGACTGTGGACTTGCCAGACCCAATCCGTCCTAGTAGAGCGACCGTCTTACCGGCGTCAAGCGTGATGTTTACGTCAGACAAAGTATCGATTACGGTATCGGGATAGCGATACGTCAGGTTCTTAAATTCGAGCCGTCCCATCACATTCTGAGGAACTGCGGCATTCGCATCGTCGGTAACTTCAGGTTCACTGTCGAGAACTTCAAAAATCCTTTGTGTCCCTGCAGCAGCTGCGACGAACATCGCAAGAGAAAATCCGATTGACGACACCTGACCTACCAACATCGTTAAGTAGACAGAGAAAGCGGTAAAGTCGCCAATGCCGATCTCGTCGTTCATGACGAGAAGGCCACCATATACCAAGATGATCATGGGCGAGATCATCGTGAGAGCATTGATATAAGTATTCATGAACGTCTGATAGCGCGTTGCACGGTAGAACTTCTTGATATATGCAGTGCTTGATTCTTTAAATCGTGAGATCTCATGTTCTTCCTGTGCCATCG
>JAPOVY010000055.1:0-21408 GCA_026707905.1 Gammaproteobacteria bacterium
CGAAGGTAAAGGCAAAGGCGACGCACAAGACGAAGCGCCGCCGACTGACGTTCGTAGTTTGTTACCTTGAGGAAGTCGGATTAAGACTTGACCGCACTTATCCTGTTTTACATCGCTGGTTTCGTTACGCTCGCAGCCGCGATATTAGCGATTACGCGAACCAACGCATCGCACGCATTGATCTACGTGGTCGTTGCGTTATTAGCGATTGCCGTGATCTTTTTTCTCCTTGGGTCGCCATTTGCTGCCGCGCTTCAGATCGTGGTTTACGCGGGTGCAATTGTGGTGCTCTTCCTATTCGTCGTGATGATGTTGAACCTCGGTAAATCCTCGGTAGATCGTGAACGTGCGTTGCTCACAAGGGGGATTTGGACCGTGCCTAGTTTGCTCGCATTAATGTTGTTCGCGGTTGTGTTGTTTGCGTTAGTGAGTGGCGATCACGAAACAGAGGCGCAAGCACGAATGATCGAACCGAAGGAAGTCGGTATCGCACTGTATACGAAGTATGTCCTGGCGGTTGAGCTGGCTGGTGTGTTGTTGCTAGCGGCATTGGTTGGCGCATATCACCTCGGTCGCCGCTATTTGGCAGATCGGCGTGAAGAGGAGGAGACCTCTTGATGCCACCGACCGAGCATGTATTGGTGCTGGCGTTGATGCTGTTTTGCATCGGAGCGATCGGCGTATTGGTCCGCCGCAACATCATCTTCATTCTGATTTCGCTCGAATTCATGATGAACGCTTGCGCGATGGTTTTCATCGCGGCGGGGGCAAAGTGGGGACAGCCTGACGGTCAGGTCATGTTTATGTTGATTCTCGCAATCGCGGCTTCCGAAGTTGCGGTTGCTTTGGGCATCGTGATTCAGATGGCGCGTCGCTTTCGTACCTTGGATGTCGATGCTGTCAGCGAGTTACGCGAGTGATTGAGATGCTCTGGTTAGTTCCAGCTATACCGTTGCTCGGGTCGATCATCCTATTGTGTACGGAAGGACGATTACCAAAGATGATCGTCGCCGTCATCGGATCGGGTAGCGTTGGACTCGCCGCGTTATGTGCGCTCTACATTGGCATGAACGTCGTAGTGCCAGGTGAGTGGCACTACACAGAGACGCTCTGGACCTGGATGGCCGTCGGTGATTTCAACCCGTCCGTCACGCTCTATCTCGATGGCCTATCGCTCGTAATGACCGGTGTCATCACCGGCGTGGGTTTTCTCATTCACCTATACGCGACAGGTTACATGTGGGAAGAAGAAGGCTATAGCCGCTTTTTCGCATACATGAACCTTTTTGTATTCGCCATGCTCATGTTGGTACTTGGCGACAACCTCCTCACGCTATTCCTTGGTTGGGAGGGCGTAGGTCTTTGTAGCTATCTGCTCATCGGGTTTTTCCACACAGATCCGGCGAACGGTTACGCGGCACGTAAAGCGTTCGTTGTCACTCGGGTTGGCGATACGCTCATGGCATTAGGGTTGTTCTTACTCTTTCGCGAGATTGGTACGCTCGAAATTCAAGCAGCACTGGACGGGGCGACTTCGACGTGGCCTAGTGGCTCTGGAATCAACACCGCGATCTGTCTGCTATTGCTAGGTGGCGCAGTAGGTAAATCGGCGCAAGTTCCATTACAGACCTGGCTACCAGACGCCATGGCGGGCCCGACTCCGGTGTCGGCACTGATCCATGCGGCAACGATGGTGACGGCTGGCGTTTATCTCATCGCTCGAATGCAGGACATTTTTCTGCTGCCAGGTCCGGCGATGCACTGGGTTGCTTTCGTTGGACTCATCACACTGTTCATTTCAGCGTTTACCGCACTCGTACAAACCGACATCAAGCGCATCCTTGCATTCTCGACGATGAGCCAGATTGGCTACATGTTCTTAGCACTCGGTGTTGGCGCTTGGTCGGCGGGGATCTTCCATTTGATGACGCATGCGTTTTTCAAAGCGCTTTTGTTCCTGGCGAGTGGCTCGGTCATTCTGGCGCTGCATCACGAGCAGGATATCTTCAAGATGGGTGGCTTGTGGAACAAGCTCAAGATTCCGTTTTGGAGCATGGTGATCGGTTCACTGGCGCTCGCCGCGCTACCACTTACGTCAGGGTTTTTCAGCAAGGACGCAATCCTGCTCACCGCATACAACGAGTCGTCGTACGGAGTGCTGTTCTGGATAGGTGCGGTAAGTGCCGCCTTCATGACCTCGCTATACACAACTCGGATGATCTTGATCACGTTTTTCGGTGAACTCAAAACCGAACCTCACGATCATTCGAGGATCAATATGTGGGGTCCACTCCTAGTGCTGTGCGCATTATCGATTGGTGGGGGTTGGCTCGGATTCACAGTATTAGCGCCGTTTATGGGCGATGGCGGGGTACCTTTAGAGTTTCACGCTGACTTAATCGCACTATTAACGATGGGTGTACCGCTCATTGGCATTGCACTCGGTTACCTGATCTGGGGTAATCACACGATTTCAGTTGAGGGCTTTGTTGGATCGACACTTGGGGAACGACTTAGTCAGTTCTTCTTCGGTGGCTGGGGATTCGACTGGACCTACGATCGTCTATTCGTGAATCCCTTCGTACGTCTAGCTCAGCTCAATAAATCTGATTTCATCGACTTGATGTTCACTTCGATCGCTTCGCTCACGGCTGCGATTCATCGTTTGGTCCAGCGTACACAGACAGGTCAACTTCGGTGGTATGCAACCAACATGGTCGTAGGCCTCTTGTTGGTCGTACTCATCGTCATTGTTCAGGCATGACGGGTAAACAATGACGATTCTCTATCTGATTCTGTTCTTACTCGGCGCAGGATTGGTCGCGTGCCTAGTCGAGCGGACAAATGCAAACGCGCCCCGTTGGATTTCCCTTTTCGCATTCATCATCGCGACGATCTGGACTGGTGCGATCTGGCTAGGTGGCGCAGATCCTGAGACGGGTTTCTATGTAACCGGCGAGTTGTCGTGGATTCCGGCGCTGGGAATCAACGTTTTACTGAAAGTAGACGGACTGAGCCTTGTACTCATTGGTCTGACGACCATCCTAGGCGTGATTGCAGTTGTATCGTCCTGGTCAGAGATCAACGTTAGCCGTGGCTTTTTCCAGTTCAACATTCTGTGGGTGATGGCTGGGGTCATTGGCGTGTTCTGCGCGTACGACCTGTTCCTGTTCTTCTTCTTCTGGGAAGTCATGCTCATCCCCATGTACTTCCTGATCGCCATTTGGGGACATGAAGATCGCTCATATGCGGCGATGAAGTTCTTCCTCTTTACACAGGTAAGCGGGTTGCTCATGCTCGTGGCGATCATCGCGTTGGTTTGGATCAACTATGCGAACACGGGCGTCATAACGTTTAGCTACGACGAACTGCTGAACGTTGAGTTGAGTGGCACAGTTGGCAGCTTGCTGATGCTCGGGTTCTTCATCGCATTTATCACAAAACTACCGAGCGTACCGGTACACACTTGGTTGCCAGACGCGCATACGCAAGCGCCAACGGCCGGTTCGGTAATCCTTGCAGGTATATTGCTGAAAACGGGAGGCTACGGTCTGATCCGGTTCACGGTACCACTATTCGAAGAAGCGTCGCGCGACTTCGCATTTGTCGCGATGCTGCTTGGTGTCATCAGCATTCTCTATGGCGGCTATATGGCGTATAGCCAATCGGACTTTAAACGTCTCGTGGCATACAGTTCGATCGCCCATATGGGTTTCATCCTCGTTGGCGTATATGCCTTCAATGAACTCGGAATGCAGGGAGCAATCGTGACGATGATCGCTCACGGTTTCTCAACAGCGGCGCTGTTCATGATGGCTGGCTCGCTGCAAGAAAGACTGCATACGCGTGAAATGTCGCAGATGGGTGGTCTGTGGGTCAAAGCGCCGCGGATGGGTGCGATGACCATGTTCTTTGTGATTGCGTCGGTGGGTATGCCTGGGCTTGGGAACTTCATCGGCGAGTTCTTGGTGCTACTCGGCGCCTTTAAAGTGAACGTACCGCTCACGGTACTTGCGACGGTTGGCATCGTGGTCGCGGCGGTCTACGGACTTTCGCTGATGCAGCGATCCTTCCAAGGTACACCGAACGCCCAAGTCGCTACGATGCAGGATTTTGGCTTCCGGGAAATGAGCGTATACGCGATCATGATTGTGGCGCTTGTTTGGATTGGGATATATCCTCAACACGTTCTCGATCTCGCGCAACCGACACTTGACGCATTGGGGATCGCACTGTGACGTTGTCGGATTTGTGGGTCAGTTTCCCGCTCGTAGTCCTAGTAGGTGGTACGCTGATATTGATGATCGGCGTCTCGATTGTGCGCACGCACAGACTTGCGCTCGGATTGACGCTGCTGGCGCTGATCCTTTCGCTTGCGGCGCATGACATTTCGTTGGACCACATTACTGAGGGTGGCTACGAGCTGTTCGGGCTACTCAATGTCTCGGGCGTGCAGGTATTTTTCAACGCACTGTTTCTACTCGGCGCTACTGTGACTGCTCTCTTTGCATATCCCTACTTCGATGCGCGCGTCGAAAGGTGTGAAGAGTTCTATATCCTGTTGTTGACTGCAACGGCAGGAGCGATGGTTGTTGCTGCGGCGACACACTTCGCCAGCTTCATTCTTGGTCTCGAAATCTTGTCGATTTCACTCTACGCAATGATTGCATATCCTCGCCAAAGCCACCCACCCCTCGAGGCAGCTGCAAAGTACCTCGTACTATCCGCTGTAGCTTCGAGCGCGATCTTGATGGGTATGGCGCTCACCTATACGGCGACTGGTACGATGGCATTTGCAGAAATCACGCTTTCACCTGAATCGGGAGAACGCAGCTACTTCTTGTTAGGTCAAGCACTGATTTGTGTCGGGATCGCGTTCAAGTTATCGCTGGTGCCCTTCCATATGTGGACGCCGGATGTTTATCAAGGCGCACCGGCAGTCGTGACCGGCTACGTTGCGACGGTCTCAAAGGGCGCGGTAATAGCGCTTTTGATCACGTACGTCCAATCGACGGACGTTCTAAGTTACGACGGTGTGTTCTACGCCGTTGTGTTCGTGGCCGTGGCGTCAATGATCGTAGGTAATTTGCTTGCATTACTTCAAACTAATGTAAAGCGGCTGCTCGCGTACTCATCTATTGCCCATCTTGGCTATTTATTAATAGCGGTACTCGTTGTCAATACCGCTCGACCCGAATTGGTACTGGAAACGATCTTGCTGTATGTGGCCGCATACTTCATCATCACGTTGGCAGCGTTCGGAATCGTTAACCTAACGAGCGAACACGAGACTGAAGACAATGAGCAGTTAGAAGCGTATGCGGGGCTTTTCTGGCGGAATCCGTTACTAGCTTCGATTCTCACCGCGGTTGCGTTGGCATTGGCTGGTATTCCGCTGACCGTCGGCTTTATCGCGAAGTTCTACGTATTTGCGGCTGGTGTAGAAGGTACCGCCTGGGCATTGATCTGGGCGCTTCTAATCGGTAGTGCAATCGGCGTTTTCTATTACCTGAGACTGATCTATACGATGGTCAAAGAAGTGCAACCTGGTGCTACGGCGCTACCACGCATCGGTACTCAGAGCGTGGTAGCAGTTACTGTATTGGGTCTTCTCATCGTAGTTTTAGGTGTGTACCCAACGCCGATGATTGACATGGTTCGCTCGATCGTACAGTCTTCTGGTTTCTAAGCCTTCAAACCCACGCGTGCGTTAATCCTTGTAGTCCGTCTGTTGACTAGGAATGGGAACGATGGTCCGATTGGAGGATCAGTAAAAGACGTTAGTGAACTGTTTGTTGATGATCGACTTCTAAGTACGTTAGCGTATGCCTCCTAAGTACACGCACGTCTTGTTGTTTTCTGTTATCTGGATGCCAATCGCGCTAGGTGACTCCAATACCGTTACAGAGAACGGCGACACGTCTCACATCGAGGAAGTTGTTGTGACCGGAAAGTCCCGATCGATCTTCGCGAGTACATCAGTGTCGCAAAGTATGCGCCGCACGGAGACGCCGCTCACTAGCGCTCTAGCACTTGCTGACAAGGTTCCGGGTGTTTCAATTCACGAAGGAGACGCGTTCGGTTTTGACGATTGGTCGACTACCGTCTCTCTACGCGGATTTCAAATCAATCTTGATGATCAACATATCGGAATCACCATCGACGGTGTACCCAACGGCAACTCAAACTACGGTGGTGGCGCGAAAGCAAATCGATACATCGATATTCTGAACCTTGGCGGCGTCAGCGTATCGCAAGGTAGTGCTGACATTTCTTCACGGTCGAATGAAGCCCTGGGAGGAACGCTCGACTTCACGACCGATGATCCTACGATTGCGCGTAGATTCAAAGTAGCACTGGCAAGAACTGCTTTCGAAGGTACCAAGCACTACCTGCGATATGACACGGGAGATCTGCCTAATGGCGTTAGCGCGTGGCTATCTGCCTCTCGACAGCAGGCAACAGATTGGATCGACCAAAGTGCTGAAAACGAACGTGACCACTTAGCACTTAAACTCCTAGCGTCGCTTAAGAACGTCGACTTGACCGCGTATTTCTCGTGGGACGATACACATGAGGACAACTACCAACGCCTATACGACGCTGCTGATTTCGAGAGTGATTCGGAATGGGATAGGTTGACTGCCACTTGGTCTGGGATACCGCACATTGATCAATCTCATCGAAGAGTCTGGTCAACGCTTCGAGAAAACACGTTTGCGTATCTGAAATTCGCGACAACGTTTCAGGATTTACGGTTGAGCGGGAATCTCTACGGTCATGCGAACTCAGGCAGAGGCGATTGGGCGCCTCCGTACCTGGTTGATGTCGTGGACGATGGAGGAGGTCTCGAAAGCGAGAGAGTTGGCAAATTAACCTATCGCGGTGGCGACATTTTGGGACGAATCCATTTCGTTGACGGTTCTGGTGCGCGCGTGTGGCCGAGATCGGGATGCGAATCAAGCATCACCTTTCCCTATGGTGGAGCAGAACCAGAAGCGGACCCTAGTTGCTACGAGGACGATGCGGTCGCCGTGCAGTCGTACCGACATACCCACTATGCCAAGCGAAGAATGGGGGGCGCATTTGATCTCGACTGGGAAACCACTTGGCGAAATGGCGTGAACAGCCGTCTACGAGCAGGTGTATGGCATGAGATTTCTCAGCGAGACGAAAAACGCGATTGGCACGACATCATTGACACGCGCACGGGCTTCGCGTTTGAGCGGATGCCGTATTGGATCCAATACGATCGTCAGTATCCTGCCAGCACCTCAAAGATCTACGTCGAAAACGTGGTTTTCACCGACCGAGTAAGCGCTACATTAGGAGTTAAGTGGCATCGAGGTCGTATTGAGCGCAAGGACGTATTTGGAACCTACGGTGCGTTGTCCGTAGCCTCGTCTTCGCCACTGCTACTATCGAGTGGCGCGACAGTTCAGCTACCATTGCGTGGTTTAGAAATGTACATTGGCCACACACACAACTACAAAGCACTGCCCGATCTGCTCCTCGAACGTACGGCGTCGATGCTTGATCAGATTGAGCCGGAGACTGCACAGAGTACTGAGCTTGGACTTCGGTATACCTTAGACAAGACCTCCGTTGCGACGACGTGGTATGACAGCAGATTCAGCAATAGGGTCGCATTCGTAAACGACTTGGAAACTGGAATGCCAGACTTTCTTAGTGGGACGGACGGTGCTTATGTAAACGCGGGAGGGATCGAATCGAGAGGGGTCGAGGTCGCTGGTGTTTGGCAACCGACCGTAGGTTTGTCGATTTATGTCGCCTATACCTTGGACTCGTCACGCTATTTAGGAACAGGTACGTCGGAAATCGATGCCAGCGTTGGCTTGGCACCTGGAAATCGCGTTACCGGTATGCCACGAAATATGTTGGTTGGCACTGTTGATTGGCACCGTGGTCGCACATCAATGGGGTTAACGCACAAAACCACCGGGAAGCGTTTTGTCGACTTGGCCAATTCTTGGGAGACCGGTAGCTACAACAACACCGACGTGTATGTTGGAAGAGACTGGGTGTTGCGCGGCGAATCCACGCGTGTAAACGCGCGCCTCGCGATCAACAATCTATTTGATACTGATTACCTTGCAGGAATCGCCGGAGAAGGCGCTTGGATAGGCGCCCCACGAACAGTATCTTTCTCGCTCGAGATTGAGATTCCATAACTCGTCTGCAACGAATGTGATCTGGATTGATCGAATCTAGGTCATACTTCACTCTAGACGAATCGAACTCAATTACATCTGAAGTCACTTGAACTTGAGCCTAGAGAAGGTTTAGCACTTTGGTCGATCGAAAACCCTTGAATTTCGTGTTTTTCCAACCGGATGAAATGAGGGCTGAGAGTTTAGCTTGTTATGGTCACCCGTTAATCCAAACACCGAATTACGATCGCTTGGCTTCAGAAGGCGTTCGGTTTGAACAGTGTCACGTTCAGAACGCACAGTGTGTGCCTTCAAGGGCATCGATGATGACAGGTCTATATCCTCATTGTGCGGGGCATCGAACCAATTGGCACCTAATCCGTTCTCACGAACCTCACCTTTTTCGGTATTTAGCTGAGGCTGGTTACGACATTCGATGGTATGGCAAGAATGACATGCTCGCGCAAGACAGCTTAGACTGCATTACGGAGTATTACGAGCTCGTCGGACCCGAACGAAAGAATCGGTATGAACTCGGTGATAAACGTTACTACACGTTCGATTCGCTGCCATTTGATTGTGAACGAGAGGACCTGGAAGACTACCGAAAAGTAAAAGCAGGAATTGAATACCTGAAGGGTCGAAAACACGACGACCCACCGTTCTTCCTGTTTCTGCCTTTGCTTCAACCTCATCCATCCTACACGACGCACCGTGACTTCTATCACATGTATCGCCCCGAGGATATTCCCGCTTTAAGACCTTCAGACCTAGACGACAAGCCAATTCATTACGAACTAATCCGAAAGTATCGACGTTTGAACGAATTACCGGAGGATTTTTTTAAAAAGCTCAATGCAGTCTATCTCGGAATGATCAGCTACACTGATTGGCTTCTTGGTGAGCTCGTAGCGGTTATGGAGGAGCGTGGATTTTTCGAGAATACTGTACTCGTGGTTTCTTCTGACCATGGCGACTGGGCTGGCGATTACGGACTCGTTGAAAAATGGCCTAGCGATTACTGTGATCTCATTACGCGTGTACCGTTACTCGTAAAAACACCGGACTGTAAACCGAGTCACGTAGTTGAAGGTCCGGTCGAGATGTTTGACCTAACGGCGAGCGTAATGGAGCTGGCAAACCTAGAGCTGCAGCACATTCACTTCGCAAAGTCGTTCGTACCTCAACTTCGAGGTGAGACAGGAGATACAGAACGCTTCGTGTTTTCGGAAGGTGGATACGACACGCATGAACCGCATGCGTTTGAAGGACGTTGGAGTGAAACTAATCCGCCAATTGAAGGCAACTACTATCCCAAAGGCCGCTTACAGCAGGAGGTCCCGTCTAGCGTTTGTCGTGCGACGATGATTCGGGACTTAAATTACAAGCTCATACGTCGAACGGAAGGATTATCAGAGCTTTATGACTTGAATGACGATCCGCGAGAGCTGCGAAATCGGATTGACGACCGGAGCATGACTTCTGTAAGGCAAAAGCTGGAAAGTACGTTGCTCGATTGGTTTGTGAAGACATCGGATACCGTTCCAGTAGGACAAGATTCGCGAAGGTTTTAGTCTCCTCGCAAACAAAACAGGAGTCGTTATGGTTTATTGAACGTACCTAGAAATAGCACGGTACGGTCGGTGAACGTTCTCTTGTAACGCTGACAACAACGGTTCCTTGTAGCGTAGATTACATAAAACGCGAAATTGGTTGCGATCAAGCGCCATAAAATGACCACCCAAATCGACCCGGATAGTACCCGTAATACACATCTGGGTTTTATTGCGAAGCCATTCAATATCCAAGTATGAATTTACAGCGAGTCATAGACGACATCCGTGAAGTGGGCTATGCGGTCGTACCCGACTTGCTGGATTTCGAGGCGGTTGAGCAACTACGACTGGACCTAGCGCCTATTTTCGATGACATCGGTAGTCGGTCATCGAAAGAGTACGGTCAGCAAACCATCCACACGCATAACCTGCTCGCAAAGACTCGTGCCGTCGATGAACTGCTCATGAATGAGAAGCTATTGACGTTGATCGAAGCGATTCTTGGACCGGATTTTCAGATATCAGGGGTTGCCGCAATGCGACCCGCGCCTGGGGACCGTCGTCAGCATATGCATAGAGATGATGGACACTATCCGATACCGTATCCACACCCCCCGTTAATCGTCAATACGCTGATTGCGTTGGATCCGTTCACAGCGGAGAATGGTGCGACCGAGGTTGTCCCTCGAAGTCATTTGTTAACTAGCAAGGTTGATCAGGACGAACCAACTGTAACCGTGGAAATGCCCGTCGGAGGATTGCTGCTTTGGGACGGTGCGCTATGGCATCGTGGCGGCGGCAACTCGACGGAGAACTCGTATCGAAGATCGATCAATCTGAACTTCAACTTGGCATGGTTGAAACAACGAGAAAACCAGTTCATCGGAGTTCCGCCCGAGGTAGTGGTTGCCATGCCCGAAAAACTTCAAGCCCTTATCGGATACAAGCTGACGAACTTCGGACTCGGCACTGTTGATTACCGTAATCCGATCGAAACCGTAAAGAAACGACTGCTCGAGAATGAAAAGGTTAGTTCAGCGCTATAGCTCGATCTAACCACACAAACGATACAGTCTCGGCTGATTTCTCATAGCGGAGTTGGTGCTTAAGAAACGACTTATTTACTGGTATATGAACTCGACTCCCGATTGAGCACCGGAAGTCAAACGTCGCTAAGTGGTAACAGTTGTTCGATTTTGAACATCGCATAGACGCGATAGGTGGCTAACTCTCCAAGATTGTCGCGGCTAGTCGCCTTCAGCGTGGCTTCCCACGTATATCCCAACCGTTCTGGAATCGCCCAGCTCTTCTGATTGTTGGTATCCATACGGATTTGTACACGATTGCTATCCAATTCTCTAAATGCGAAAGTTGTCAGTGCGTGGGTTGCTTCGGTAACGTATCCATGCCCCGAATAGGCTGTATGAATCCAATACCCGATTTCGAAACTTGGAACCTCCGGATCGATGGATTCGAGTTCAGCCATGCCGATGATCTTTCCGTCGTTTGGCAATCTGAGCAATGTCGGCAGACGTACTCCTGAATCGAAACCTTCTTTTGCACGTATGCAAGCCTCTTCGGCGCCTTCGATGTCGTAGTTTCCGCGAGCCCACACCATCCAACGGCTCAGTTCAGGGTATGAAGCCTTGACGGCCTCGTGTAGTCCGGTAGCGTCTTCTGGAGTAGGTCGACGGAGGATCAAACGAGCAGTCGGAATCTCGATTGGATACGAAAATGACGTGATCATGCTTCCTCGCGTGTTCTCGGTTGGTAAGGAAATCGAAGACGCAAAAAATGACCGCACTTTTACAACGGTGTCGCACCGATCATTCGTCTTGCGAGCGCCATTCTAGAAAACGTCGTTCGTAATTGCACGGGATTCAAAGTAATCAAGGAACTCTTATCGAACTGTCGGCATATAGAAAATACCTCGTCGATTCTTCAGCGTGGTGTACTTTCACATCGGAGGATCAACGACCGATTTCCAAGATTAAGTCTCATATGAGGACATACGATGACGATCCGAGTGCTTTGGCCTAATGGGCGTGGCGTAAATAACCAGATCGAGCTGGACGCGTTAGGCGAAGGCGTTTCTGGTGAATGGGGTGGTGGATTCGCGAATGTTTCGGATGAACAATGGGCTAACTGCGATGGGATCGTAGGCACTCAACTTCCGTCTGATTGCATGGAAAAGCTCGAGAAATGTCGGATCTTCGTCAAACCGGCAGTCGGTTTTGACGATGTTGATCTTCCTTCGTGGTCATCGAGAGGGATCGCTGTCTGCAATGTCCCTGACTATGGAACGCGTGAGGTCGCAGACCATGCGATCGCACTGATGATGACGTTAACCAAGAGCATCGCGTTTCATGACGAGTCCTTACGGACCGATCCATTGGGGAATTGGCGACCGGCGTTAAACCCTTACGGGAAGCGCATGGCGGATTGCACGTTTGGTGTATTAGGTCTTGGTCGAATTGGAACGGCTGCGGCTCGTCGAGCGAAGGCGTTCGACATGCGAGTGATCTTCTACGATCCGTATCGAGAGAATGGGGTGGAACTTGCGCTGGGTATTGAGCGAGCTGACTCACTTAAAGAACTAATGTCTGAGTCAGACATACTCAGTGTACATACGCCGCTTAACGATGAGACTCGACATCTTGTGGGTGCTGACGCTTTTAGACACGCGAAGCAAGGGTTGATTCTGATAAACACGGCCCGAGGACCCATCGTTGACGTCGATGCTTTGTATGACGCGATGAAGTCAGAGCGAATTCTTGCTGCGGGACTTGATGTGCTGCCGGAGGAACCGGCGAAAATGGATCGACCCTTACTAAGAGCTTGGGGCGCGAACGAAGAATGGGTGAAGCATCGATTGGTCGTTACGCCCCATTCGGCTTTTTATACCCCAGAAAGCGTGCGCGATATTCGTGCATTTGCCGCGCGAACCGCAGCTAGATTCCTACGCGACGGCAGGCTTGAAAATTGTGTTAACAAGAATGAAATCGCTGCGGTTATGACTTGAGGAGGCTCAAATATAGGCATATATTGCATTTAAAAAGAAAGCGATGGTCTGTTCCTCCTAGCAAGCAAGATTATTGTGCAAAAGAAGTGAGTATTCATCAAATAAGCAAGCAAATTGCTTGCGAGAAGAACCTAGGTTTTATTAAGATTTCACCCGACGCGGCGAGCCACAAGCACAGCGCGTCTTCATGACGATCTATACCATGGATGGAGGTGGAAATGTACAAAAACGCACGACAACGCATTCAAACTTTCTACAAACCCGTTGAACGGTTTTGGAATGCACTATTGCGATTCGGCTCCCCTCGATTTTCGATTGAGACCTTCAGTGAGTTCGTACAGACGCGAGCGGCGAACGACGACAAGTGCTCAGACGAGACCGTCGATTGTCCTTGCCAGCTGCAGGTCGCCTAAAACGAACGCTTGTACGATTCCGATCTAGTGCTCCGCTGAAGATTGAGGAAGCGGTAGCAAGAAATAGTTAGTTGGCAAATACGAAAGGTGCGCCGAACAGATATTGTGAAGCGCATCCGTATTTTTAAAGAATTGATAGTCTAATTGTTAAGTCGCCAATTAGTGGGCGCTAGCTAGATTAAGAACGTCCTTACTGATCCACGCTGATCGCGATGCACGATCCTTCACTGGCTTTAGCATTGAAATTCAGATTGCAGTACTTTTTTTGCACGTACCTCATGCGATCGAGAATGAAACATGCTGGACGTGGACAATGCGTAGCTTGAGTTTCTTCGACGAGCTTGGTTTAAAGTCAATCAATCGTCGACGTAATTAGGCATCCGTTTTAGTTCATCGCGTTCCCAATCTGCCCCATGCGCTATATAGTCGCAGCATTGATCATCATGTCGGCCACGTTTTTGTTCGGGTGGGTCGGTTTTCTGATAGGGCCGTTGATTGCGTTCGGCGTATTCCTCTTCAGTAATAAGCGCATATACGTAGATCACTCGCAACCGTTTTTCTCGAACACGAATACCGCGTCAATTCAGGATGTCCACTTCTTTGAGCTTTTCGGGTACCTCTGCAAGATCGATGGTGTTGTAACCCGCGACGAGATTCAAGGTGTCGAAGTCATCTTTGACCATCTGCGATTCTCACCGGCGGAACGCGCCGCGGCGATCGAAGGATTCAATCGCGGCAAGCAACCGGATTTTGATTTCGAAAGTGTTCTATATGAAGTAAGAAGGCTCAATCTACGGACAGAAATAGCAGTCCAGCTTATTCACCTGATGAACGTCGTCGTCGCGAATGCTGACGGTAGTGGGCTTGTTGTCGAGGAACGAAATCTGCTATTTCGGATCGGCGACGCGTTCGGTTTGACGCAAGCTCAGATTGCTGAGATCCTAATGCTGGGAAACGCGGGTGCGAGTGCGCAGAATTCGACCGCGGAACCAACAGTGAACGCACTGGAACGTGCGTATAGCACGTTGGAGCTCTCCGAGTCTGCCACGCCGAAGGAAATGTCACGACAGTATCGGAGGTTACGCAGTCGATACCACCCAGATAAGTTGGCGAGATCAGTATCAGACTCGGAACGCGCCGCTGCAGCGCGTCGCTTTGACGATATTCAACGTGCATGGGATATTGTTCGTGTGCACCATCGTATCTAACGATCTTGACTTGCTACTAATAAGATAGGCTAGTGCCAAATAATCCGTTACAGATGTTCACAGATTGCATGAAGCTAACTCACCCATGGTGACGCAAGCGTCGTCTTTGGACGAATTTGCGGATATTGCGCCGTACGCCGATGCTGAATTGCCGGGGCGGTTGTTGGCGTTGTGCAGCGATCCTGAACTACTTGATGCAGCGTGCGCGCTTCGTTTCAAGATCGCCACTAATTTTCTGAAGCCGCTCGTTCGACCGTTGGTCCATAGTCGACTGAAGCGGGAAGTTAGCAAGATAAAAGATCGTGCTACTTGGCATCAATTGATGGTTCATTTCATCGAAGGCATGCTCGAGACCACCACCGATGGATTTACGTATTCAGGTATAGATGCGATACCTCGTGACAGACCGAGCGTATTTATCTCAAACCATCGAGATATTACGTTAGATCCAGTATTGGTGAACTATTCGCTTTGGCTCAACGGGCATTCAACGAGCAAGATCGCGATTGGCGATAACCTTCTCAACTTACGGGTCGGCGCAGAGTTCATGCGAATTAACGACAGCTTTATCGTAGTTCGTAGTGTGCCTGGTTTAAAGGCGCAATATGCTGCGATGAGCAAGACGTCGCGTTACATACGCTATGTATTAGCGCAAGGTCAGTCGGTGTGGATTGCACAACGCGAAGGTCGTTCGAAAGACGGTGCGGATCGAACAGATCCTGCCGTATTAAAAATGTTCGCGCTCGCGTATCGCGACGAATCAAAAGACATTAATCACATGCTCGGTAGGTTCAATCTCGTTCCGACGACGCTTACCTACGAGCTAGATCCGTGCGCGCCACGCAAAGCGATCGAACTTGCTGAGCGGGAACGGACCGGAAACTATGAAAAGTCTGAACACGAGGATCGCGATAGCCTAGTCCAAGGTATCAGGGGCTTTAAGGGACGTGTGCATGTGGCATACGGTCATCCTATACAAGCTGAGTATCGAGATGCGGACGAATTGGCTCACGTGATTGACGAAGCGATGACAGAGAATCGGCAGTGTTACCCCACCTTCCAGGCCGCAAGAGACATGCTCGATGGCAACCGAGTGACGTTAGAGCATGGTCGCGTGAAGGACGAGTTTTCGACGCAATGGCAGTCATTAGAAGGACGCGAACGGGAGCTGCTGCTGCAACAATATGCGAATCAGGCACGCGACTAGGTGAGTTGATAGTCACCGTCACACTAGTTGAGCTAAGGTCTTAAACACATGACACCGTACGTTCCACCGATCGAGGATTTCAATTTTCTGCTCTATGACGTCTTCAACGTCGATCACGATTGGACCGATGAATCCGTGCCAATTGACCGAGAGTTAGCAAACTCGATACTGGCCGAGTGTGGTCGCGTGGCACGGGACGTCATGGCACCGTTGTCGAGTTCGGCAGATCAAGAAGGTGCGAAATGGCAGGACGGCGTAGTAAGTGCGCCTCAAGGGTTCAAGGAAGCGTTCGCCGTATTGACGCAAGGTGGATGGCTTGGTACAGCAGGAAATCCAGAATTTGGCGGGCAAGGCATGCCGAAGGTGCTTACGACCGCTGTAGAAGAGATGTTCTGGGGTGCGAACACCAATCTTTGGCTATATGCGGCGCTCACTTCAGGTGCGACGTATTGCATTGATGCCCATGCTTCTCACGAGCTTAAATCTAGCTTCTTACCTGCGATGTACGATGGCCGTTGGACTGGTGCGATGGCGCTTACCGAATCGCACGCGGGTACAGATCTTGGTATGTTGCGAACGAAGGCGGAACATGTCGAAGGAAATACGTACGCGATTACCGGCACGAAGATTTTCATCACGAGCGGCGAACACGATCTAGCCGAAAACATCATTCATTTGGTACTCGCTCGAATTGAAGGTGCACCGCAAGGTACCCGGGGTATATCTTTGTTTCTCGTTCCCAAATACCTCGTCAACGCTCAAGGCGAATTGGGTGAACGTAACGGCTTTGCGAGCGGCGCGATCGAACACAAAATGGGGATTCGTGGATCGGCGACATCGGTTATCAACTACGATGGCGCAATGGGCTATCTGATTGGGGAGCCGAACGCGGGTTTACGCTGCATGTTCACGATGATGAATTACGCGCGAGTTTCAGTCGGCGTGCAAGGACTAGGGCTGAGTGAACGCGCATATCAGATGGCCTCCAGCTATGCAAAGGAGCGTTTGCAAGGCCGGGCGCCGAATGGTCCCGTAAACGAGCAAGGTGCAGCGGATCCAATCATTGAACACCCCGATGTTCGCCGTATGCTCCTTACTCAACGCGCCTTGACCGAAGGAAGTCGCGCGTTCGCGCTCTTTGCCGCCGTTCAGTTGGATCGCACCCAACATGCGGATTCCGAGATCGCGGCTGCGGCGATGCGGTATGTTGAGTTGCTCACACCGATTGTGAAGGCGTTCATTTCGGATCGGGCGATGGAGGCAACGCTACTTGCTCAACAGTGCTTCGGCGGCCACGGTTACATCGTCGAATCCGAAATTGAGCAGATAGTTCGAGATGCGCGTATCTCGCAGATTTACGAAGGCACCAATGGCATTCAAGCGTTAGATTTACTGGGTCGCAAAGTACTTCAGGATGGCGGAAAAACGCTCGCGGAGTTGGTGGCGGAACTACGTCAGGAAGAGCTAGATCCGACTTATTCGGAACAAGTAAGCGCAGCGCTCGATCTTTGGATCGATGTAACCGAGTGGCTAGGCGTTAATACGCGAGCAGATCCTTCGCTCGCTGGGACGTCGGCCGTGGACTACTTAAATCTGGCGGGTTACGTTCTATACGCGTGGTTGTGGGCACGCATGAGCAGCATCGACGACGGTACGTTAGGTAAATCGGATCTCGCTCGGTTCTATTTTGATCAGTTGCTACCGCGTGTCGAGTATCACGCCACTGTAATCAAGAACGGCAGCGACGCGGTAACCGGACCGAAATCACACTGGTTTTAAAGAAGGCGTTCGCGCACCATTTCGTAAATTCCACCGAACCCACCGTTGCTCATTAGAACAACGTGCCTACGCTGGTCCGCGGGTTCACAGATTTTGTCTACCAGTTCGCCAAGATCATCCATGACTTCACTCGGTACGATGTTATTCTCGGCGAGCGTGTCGAGATCCATATCGACGTTATCTCCTTTGAACCAAATGACATCGTCAGCCGGGCTACAGCACGTCGTTAAAGGTTCACGGTGAGTCCCCATTTGCATGGTATGTGAGCGCGGTTCGACGACAGCGAGAATGTGCTCTAACCCGACACGATTGCGAAGTCCTTGCAGGGTTGTCAGGATTGCAGTGGGGTGATGGGCGAAATCATCGTATACGGTCAGACCAGCCCTGGTTGCGATGACTTCCATTCGTCGTTTGACGCCATCGAACGATGCGAGCGCATCGAGTGCTTCGCGAATGGATACCCCTGCTTCGCGAGCAGCGGCAATTGACTGCAAGGCGTTACTTACATTGTGTTGTCCATAGTGCTGCCACTCAAGTGAACCGATTTTCCGTCGGTTATGAAACAAATCAAAGCTTGAACCATCTTCGGTAATCGTTTTAGCGTGCCAGAAATCGACGTTTTTACTCGCCTCTAGTTCTTTATTCGTTGGATCGACGCTGGTGAACGAGATCGGCGTCCAAATACCTTGTTCCAGTACCTCGTCGACCGCACGCATGCCCCACGGCGCGATGATGCGTCCGCTCCGAGGCACGGTTCGAATCAAATGATGAAACTGGAACTGAATAGCGCCCAAGTCAGTGTAAATATCCGCGTGATCAAACTCGATGTTGTTGATTAATAGCGTGCGCGGGCGATAGTGCATGAACTTCGCTTGACGGTCGAAGTACGACGTGTCATATTCGTCCGCTTCTACAACGAAGTACTTACTTGACCCTAAACGCGCAGACGCTTCGAAGTTGAGTGGTGCTCCGCCGACGAGAAATCCAGGCTGCTTGCCCGCAGATTCCAGGATCCACGTCAGCATGCCTGTTGTCGTGGTTTTACCATGTGTACCCGCTACGGCGAATACGTGGCGTCCTGCAAGGACATTGCGACCAAGCCACTCTGCACCGGACATGTAAGGAATATCCTCATCGAGGACAAATTCCAGTGATTCCGCACCTCGAGGAAGATTTGCGTTCCCGATCACTACCACATCAGGAGGGGGATTTAGGTGTGTTCGTTCAAATCCCTCCTCAACTGGGATCTGCGCTGCGGCAAGTAGGTCGCTCATGGGCGGATAAATTTTTTGGTCGGACCCACTGACCTCATACCCGGCCTGCTTGGCGAGGATGGCCAGATTACCCATCAAAGTTCCGCCAATGCCTAGAAAGTAAATACGTTCTTCAGCCATATGGAACTGCGATGTGTGTTACGTCGCCGAAGTTGGAGAAGGCACAGCGATGGAGGTCGGCGCGTCGAACAGCGACAAGCCAACCACTGCCTGTACGATCCCTATGCCGATTACGACTAGCACCCCACGGAATAAAGTCGTATCTAAGGCGGTCGCAAGGATGTTGCCAGACACCACTAGAGACCAAATACCGATCGAAATGAACGTAAGCGCCCAAAGGAATGGCGAGGATGAGCTTATCGCTGTCACTATCAGCATTAGACCTGCAAATATGACGCCCGTACCGAACAACGCGAATAGAGTTTGATATATTCTCGCTTGATAATTGAAAACCCTCAGCCAGACGAAGACCAAGATGGCGAATACGATCGTAGCAACGATCACCATACCAAATTCGTTTACGAAGTTGATTTGCGTGCTGGTTTCGGGTTGGGCGAGTTCTGTGGCGAGTAAACGAGCGTTGCGATTTAGTGCGGCCGATAGGATCAGATTGATCAAGAGGGTGACGCCCATGAACATGTGGTTCACAGGTAGCGACTGAGGTCCACGCTTCAATAGGCACATGGACCAAAAAGCCAGTATTAATTGATTGAATGCGGCGAGGATAACCTATTCCCTTAACGATGAGGTTGTTCACGACCGCTAACGCGACGTCTAAAAAAGTGTTTAAGTGAACTTGAACAATTTTAGATGTGGCAGCGAGAGTAACTGACGTACCAAAGGGAGATTCAGAACGTGCCTAAGCGAAATGCGATCTATGCCCAATCGGGTGGGGTTACCGCAGTTATTAATGCAACCGCTTGCGGGTTGATCGAGGCAGCTAGTTCGCACCGAGACCTCATCGGTAAGGTGCTGGCAGGAAGAAACGGCATCATCGGTGTGTTGCGGGAGGAGCTCATTGATACGAGCAAGGAATCTCGATCGACGATCCAACGGCTTCGTGATACACCTGGTGGGGCGTTCGGTTCATGTCGCTACAAACTAAGTAATCCAACCCCGGATGATCCTGACATTCGCAGACTCTTTGAGGTGTTTGCTGCCCATGACGTGGGCTACTTTTTCTACAACGGCGGTGGCGATTCACAAGATACGGCGAATAAGGTCTCAAAGCTCAGCCAGGAACTTGACTATCCAGTTCAGTGTATCGGAATTCCGAAGACAGTCGACAATGACCTTAGCGGAACCGACAGCTGCCCAGGATTCGGTTCGGTTGCCAAATACGTAGCAATATCCACTAAAGAAGCCGCACTGGATGTCGCTTCGATGAGTGAGTCGTCAACCAAGGTCTTCATTCTTGAAGTAATGGGTCGACACGCTGGTTGGATCGCGGCAGCAGGTGGTTTGGCTGGGGAAGACGCAAATGAGCCACCGCACCTAATTCTCTTTCCTGAGGTACCGTTTGATGAGTCGAGTTTCCTGCGTAAAGTCGAATCAACCGTGAAGCGGATTGGTTATTGCGTCGTCGTCGCATCGGAAGGCGTACAAAACAGCGATGGAAACTTTCTTGCGGACGCTGGCACAAAAGATGCGTTTGGCCATGCGCAACTGGGTGGCGTCGCGCCAGTCTTAGCGGGTCTCGTGAAGGAAGCGCTCGGTCTGAAATACCACTATGCGGTGGCTGACTACCTACAACGCTCGTCGCGTCATATCGCATCAAAGGTCGACGTAGAACAAGCCTATGCGGTAGGTAAAGGTGCGATCGCCGCGGTAGCAGCAGGGCAGAACGACGTCATGATCGGTATTAAAAGGCTACAGGACGAACCCTATCGATGGCGACTCGCTCCCATCAATCTCAACAAGGTTGCCAATATTGAGCGGAAAGTTCCTCGCTCATTTCGCACAAAGGATGAGTACGGTATTACGGCACGTGCTAGACGGTATCTAGAGCCGCTCATTCGCGGCGAGGCATACCCCCTCTATCGTCGGGGCATGCCTCGTTACGCAGAGACAAAAAACCAGCTCGTCGCCAAGAAACTACCAGGTTACGATGTGTGATAGAGTCGTCGTTACGCGATAACTGGCGCGATCACAAGGCTGACGATCGCCATAACGTTGATCAAGATGTTCATGCTTGGTCCTGACGTATCTTTGAACGGATCGCCAACCGTGTCGCCAACAACCGTAGCGGAATGCGTTTCCGACCCTTTTTCGTGACCTTCGCCCAATGCGCCTTTCTCGACATATTTCTTGGCGTTGTCCCATGCACCGCCTGCATTCGCCATCGTTAACGCGAGTAGGACGCAGCCTATAAGACCGCCACCCAGTAGTCCACCGAGCGCTTCCGGTCCGAGTGTGAACCCTACCAAAGGAGGCAAGAACACGGCGATGACCCCTGGTGGAATCATCTTGACGAGCGCTGCGTTCGTTGCGATCTGAATACACGTGTCGTTGTCAGGTTCAGCAGTTCCTTCGCGCAGCCCCGAAATTTCGCGAAACTGGCGTCGGATCTCTTCAATCATCTTTTCGGCCGCATCGCCCACGGCTTGCATCGTGATGGAGGAAATCAGGAACGCAGTTAGTCCTCCGAGAAACAGACCGATCAGGACTTTCGGATCACCGATGTGAAGGATGAAACTCTCGTTGGTTACAAATTCGATCGTCTCCGGAATAACTTATTCTCATCAATCGGCTTGCCTGTAGTGATGAAATAATTCTGAA
>JAPOVY010000055.1:21418-28699 GCA_026707905.1 Gammaproteobacteria bacterium
CTCATCGAGCGAATCCGTGATCGCTCGAACATCCTCACCAAGACCTCCCATTTCTGCAATGCCGCCTGCATTGTCGGCCACTGGACCATATGCATCAACGGCCATCGTCATTCCTACGGTAGCGAGTAATCCGACGGCCGCAATCGCAACGCCGTAGAGGCCTGCAAGCGAAGTCGATACAAAAATGATTGCACAGATCGTGACGATCGGAACGACGACCGATTGCATACCCGTAGCGAGTCCAGTAATCAGGACGGTCGCCGGTCCGGTTTTACCTTGTTCAGCGATCTTTTGGATTGGCCGACCGGAGGTATAGAACTCAGTGATCAAGCCGATGATGATGCCGCCGACGGAACCGGCTAGCACGCTCCAGAAGATATTAAGCGTCAGTTGAGCATATTGAGAAATAAGGAAGTAAGCGGCGATCAAGAACAGAATGGGCGTGACGATCATGCCTAAGCGCAATGCGAAACTTGGGTCTCGATTCGATTGTGTGCGAACGACGCCAATGCCGATGATCGAACAAATGAGTCCTGCCGATGCAAGAGTGAGCGGCAACGCCATAAGCCATTCGCGCGTCTTGTCGGCACTCCCTGCATCAAGAACCGATAAGTCCACCGCACTAAGCGTCGCGGCGATCGCGATGCTCGCGATCATCGAACCACAGTAGGATTCAAAGATATCCGATCCCATACCGGCGACATCACCGACGTTGTCACCCACGTTATCTGCGATGACGCCTGGATTGCGCGGATCGTCTTCAGGAATGTTCTCTTCCGTCTTACCGACTAAGTCCGCGCCGACGTCAGCACTTTTTGTGTAGATTCCTCCGCCCACTCGGGAGAAGAGCGCAACCGTTGAGGCGCCCATCCCGAAGCCGTGGATGTAGTGGGCGTGTTCGGGATCGCCAAACAAGTAGTAAACGATTCCAAGCCCGAGAAGTCCAAATGACGCGACCGCTAGACCCATGATGGATCCGCCGAAAAATGCGACGGAAAGCGCAGCGGGCGCGCCCTTAACTTGCGCCGCTGTCGTCGTTCTTACATTTGACTTCGTGGCGGTGTACATACCAAAAAAGCCAGCACTTCCAGATGCCAACGCGCCTACCAGAAATGCGATAGCGGTATTCCACCCGAGATGTTCGCGTTCCAGGAGTAATAGCACGAACAGAACCGCAGCGAAAATCGCAAGTAAAAGGTATTCCCGTCGCATAAAGACCATCGCGCCTCGATGGATCTTGTCGGCGATTTGTTTGACCTTTTCTTCGCCTTCTGGGTAGCGTCGTACGAGCATATAAATGATGAAAGCAACGACGAGACCGACGACACCGAGGATAGGTGGAATAATCGGTGGGGTCACACTATCGAACATGAAATCTCCTGAATTAGCCGTACGAAAACAGTCTGCTGGCCCGAAAAATCGCTGCGAATGATACGGGACACAAGGCTTGGCGATATGTTTCGGTTCAGATCGGATCGGGCATGGATTTGCCGTCCGACTTCGCGAACTAAGTGACTTGTTAGGTACTGATCGACGTTACGTCTCTAACCTACCTGGCGCTCGGTTAACCTTGTTCTAGTAACTGCTGTATCTCAATGATTGCCGCGTTCACTCGGGAAATGTAGGATGCCATAACGAGTGAGTGGTTAGCTAAGAAACCAAACCCACCACCGTTGAGAATCACAGGACTCCAAACGGTTTCTTGTGTGGCTTCAAGGTCGCGAATAATCTGTTGGAGCATTGGTAGCGCGTTCTTGTCGTCAAGAACCGGACGAAAATCATGTTCAACCGCTTTGAGTAGGTGCAGCAAAGCCCATGCTTGACCTCGAGCTTCGTAAAACACATCGTCAATCTGCGTCCATGGTGTTTTTGTCTCTCGTTCCGAGGGGGCTGGAGTTGACTGATCGGGATTCCGTTCGCCAAAAGTTGCCAAATCGCGCTGCCGTTTGCCGACACTTTCGGATAGCCTCTGCGAGATATCGCCGAGTCTTGCCGATACGCCACCTAACCACCGTTGCAAGTTGTCTGCTCTTGGGTAGAACTGCGCGTCTGGATTATTGGGGTTCGCAATACTCGCAAGATATTGTTCGAGGTACTCGATCCCTGCTTTGTACTCATCCTCGGAGGCTGGGAAAATCCAACTCGAGTTGTCATAGAAGAACTTTCCTTCGGCTTCCGCAAGATTGGGTTCTTCATTCGATTGGCTTTGCGTTCTTGCAAGGTCGACTCGTAAAGATCGTGCGGTGTCTCTGACCATCAACAGCACGCCAAACTCCCAAGCAGGGATGTTGTCCATCCAAACGCCAGGTGGAAAAACGTCGTTCGAGAGGAAACCGCCTCGTTTCTGGAGCATTGTGGCAGCAAGTTCTCGATTCGTGTGTGCAAACGTATACCCGATCACTGGCTCTACGCTATTCATTTCGGCGCGACTCGCCGCCACCTCTAAGACATCAAATTGACTGGGTTCCTTGTCCCACCACCACGTTAGAAAGAGCATCGCGAGTAAGTACGCTCCGACGACCCCGCCTATGGTTGACCCGAGGATGCCGAAATTTAAGAAATTCAGCTTTGGAACGTTGAGTTTCAGGGATTGAGCAAAGTTCATATGTCTATTAGCTGAGCGAGTTCGTATGGAGGGTTTCGTGATTAGAGGTCGGAATTTTGGACAAGTGATCGAGTACGTTGTTGCAGCGATGGCTTTATAGTCAAATCTTAGAATTTCGCTGAGTGCGATTTCGATCCAAATGTACCGCGTGATCGTAGAACTGGCGGGTCAAACGATCTGCCTCGAATGAGTCTCCCCAATCAAGCGGTACTGTGTACGGAAATACCTAAATGACCGACAAGATTCACGTTAAACGTCTCTTCGTTTTATGTATTGTGTTAGTTGGCGGTTCCGTAGCGTCTCAACTAACAAACGATCACGAATTCTTGCCAGTCGATGAGGCCTACCCAACAGAGGCTCAACTATCCGAAGACGGACGGGTACTCGCTCGCTGGGTTATGCCGGATGGCTACTATCTCTACAAACATGCGCTCAAAATCGTCGGTAAAGAAGGTACGGAGTTAGGCTCACTAGTCATCCCGACGGGAAAGAAAAAAACTGACGAGTTTTTTGGCGAGGTCGAGGTCTACTACAACTTTCTCGAAATATCGGTTCCGGTTCTCGGACAGTCTCACGCGAATGTGGTGGTCGATGTACATTTCCAAGGCTGTGCTGACGCGGGTTTGTGCTACCCGCCAGAGGTACGCGAATTTCGATTTGAGGAGGGAGGAGCTGACATTGGCGGTTTCTCCCCATAGAACGTTTCCACTAACAAGGGAATCAATAGCTGGATAGCAACTGGTTCTGCACTATTTGCCGGCTTGATCCTGAACGTAATGTCTTGCGTATTCCCGATTTTGTCGATTAAAGCTCTATCCATCATGCAGAGTGTAGGAAAGTCCGACACCGTGAATCGTGACTTGGATACCGCGTCGGGCGCCGTGGCTGGTCGCACTCAATCGCTTCATGTCCATTCCACTCGTTCTCACGGTCGATTGACTGGTATGGGTTCTGACTCGACACATCGGGATGAACGGGGGGATTGGTCGCTCGCCGCGATGCGGATAGAAAGAGATTGCTTGAACAGCTCGGTCGATATGGCGTAACAATGTACGTCCTTTATGCTTCTGATCGTCAACCTATGTTGCTATCACAAGGGTTGACGCCCGATCTAGTGCGTAATGGCTTGGCTGAACACGAGGACCCGACAACTTGAAGAAGATCCTATTACTCAACGGTCCAAATCTGAATTTGCTTGGAACTCGTGAGCCTGATATCTATGGTGCAGAAACGCTTGATGACATTGTCGCGAATCTCCAACGCGTCGCAAAGGAAATAGGTGTTTCGCTGATCGCTTTTCAATCAAATGTTGAAGGCGAGCTGATCGACAAAGTACAGACCGCACGAGAAGATGGTGTCGTTTTCATATTGATCAATCCGGGCGCGTTTACGCACACGAGCGTTGCTTTACGCGACGCATTCCTTGCGGTAGAGATTCCGATGATCGAACTTCACCTATCGAACGTGCATGCGCGAGAGGAATTTCGGAGGAACTCTTACTTGGCTGATATCGCAGTCGGTACGCTCGCAGGATTTGGATCTTATTCCTATGAATTAGCGTTAAGGGCGGCAGTAAATCACCTTGGTGATTAATACGTGAGATGTTTTATCGGATCAATTCTCAGCGAAGCCGATCAACAAAAGATAAATGCACTAAGACCTAACCTAGGCGACGAGCTTGTACGTTGGGTCAAACCTCATAAATATCACGTTACGCTCCAATTCCTCGGCGACGATGTGAAAGAGGAAGATTTAAGTGAGCATCGATGTAAGTTAGCTGCGTGGCGGAAAGCCTTTCCAATAACGTGCACAGGGATGGTGATGAGCGGATTTCCAAACCCCCAGCGTGCGCGCGTTCTTGTATCATTGCTCCACTCCGAAGGGCGGCTAGACGCGTTGCGTCCCGAGCAACCGTCATTTCTGCCGCACATTACCCTTGGCTACGCTCGTAGAAAGCCGATTGCAGTACCAGATTGGTCCGCAAACGTGCGTATTACGATCCCAGCCCCGTCGCTGATCGAGTCAAGTCAAGGTCAATATAGAACGTTGAAATCCAAGGCCAGGTAGCTCAGTCGGTAGAGCAGTGGACTGAAAATCCTCGTGTCGGCAGTTCAATTCTGCCCCTGGCCACCATTTCTAGTGTTGGAATCCGATCTTTTTCGTACTATCTCAGCCGTAGTATTGAGAAAGCGCGTCGAAACTCGTCAACGCGTGAACAGACTAATACATGCTATGACCCGAGCGTCCACTGAGATTGGAATACAAGGTAATAGGATGTGTTAGGGTATCTTCGAGAGATAAGCTAGCCTATCTGTCCCGATTAGCGACGCTGAACAGGAGAGTGGTGAATCGATATCGGCAGCAGCAGTTGCGAATAAAAAACAAGCAAAGGATCGGGTGCAAGCTGTGAGAGGATATTCGAGCTCACTCGTAGTTTCAGCGCAGACCGTCCGGCGATTCATTCTCGGTTGCCAAGGACTTTGGCCTGGACGACGGTGGTTCGGGCGACCTGGTACCCGTAAAGCGCTGCACCAGTCGGGTCTAGTGCAAATCGACCCGTTGAATGTGGTCGAACGAAGCCACGATCTCGCGCTGCACGCACGTGTTTGGAACTATCGACCTGAGCACTTAGATCACCTTCTCTACAACAGCCGTGAGTTCTTCGACTATGGCGGGACTCTTTACGTGTTGCCTATGGGGGAGCTGCCGTATTGGCGGATACATATGGCTCGACGTAAGGAGGAGGAGAAGTCGCGTACGTTTGCGTTGGAGCACAAGCAGCTTCTGGATTGGATCCGGGAGGATGTTTCGTCACGTGGGACCGTAGCAAATCGAGACTATACGGGTCGTGGAGGTGGGCGTCAGGGAAAGTTCCGCTCGGAGAAGGATACAGCCCGTGCCCTCCGATACCTTTGGTTGACCGGCGAGTTGATGACGTACGGACGGCAGGGATTCGAGCGACTCTACGCGCCGCGTAATGACGTCGCGCCCATTGAGGCTCAGCATTCGGCGACGGCGGAACAAGCCGACCGATTTTTTGCCCATAAAGCACTTGAGCTGCTAGGCATAGCAACAGCCGGTGACTGGGCTCGTCGGTTTCGACACCTTGCTCGTCGCCGATCAGACCCGGAAGGGGAGCGCGACATTTTGGAAGAACTCCTGGCTTCCGGCGCGGCGATGCCAATACAGATCGAAAATGAACCCGAACACTACGTGGTGAGAAAAGAGGTCAGACAGCTTGAAGCCGTACAAAACGGCTCGGTTCCTCAAGTCTGGTGCACCAAGCGGGCGGACACGTTGACTGAGGCAACGTTTCTGGCACCGTTAGAGTTCGTTACAGCGCGCGGTCGAGCGGCGAAATGGTTCAACTTCGACTATGTCTGGGAGGTTTACAAACCCGCTGATAAACGCAGATGGGGTTACTATGTGCTGCCTATCTTGTATGGCGATCGGCTCATAGGACGGACTGACCTGCGAATGGATCGAAGCACCCGCACGCTGAACGTTTCCCACATGTGGCTAGAGCACGCGGCTAACGCACGAGATGTAGACCTTGTACGTGCGATCGGAATTGCGTTGCGCCGGTTGGCGGAATGGGCTGGAGGTAGCTACGTACATATCGATGCGACGTCTCCTGCTCGACTTCGGGTACCACTTGCCCGTTCAATCCTCGATTAAGAAATTCTCAGGACTGACAAAAGTGAGACTGCCAAAATCCGTCTGACTCGATATCTGTTTCCAGATTGCAAGCAGAACTGCGTTCGATATAGCAAGAATCCTCGTGTTACTAATCAGTTCTGTCCAGTTAGAGCGCCTGGAATTCAACGTACGCTCTCGTATCTCGGGCAGTGATATCCATTGATGGCGTTTGGATTGAGATTTCCCACTCGTAGCTGTGTTCGTCAAATATGATCGGTTGCGAGACCTGACCCGCAAATCCGCGTTTTACGAGCGCGGACGAGATCGAGGCGGTCGCTGCGGAGACCGGCGGGATCGGATGACGCCTGCGACGTTTCTAACGAAGGCGAGATCCGTACCCTCATGGACATGACTGTAGAGTGGCTGGGTCACATCGATGTCCTGATCAACAACGCTGGCGCAGGACCGGTTCGTCTTACCGTGCACGAGTTGCCTGTCGAGGCCTGGGACCACGCCATGAACGTGAACCTCCGTGGCCTATGCCCTGCCGTCGATGCTTGAGGGCGACAACGGTTGCATCATCAACATCGCCTCGGTGTCGGGGATCATAGGGCCGCCGAAATTTTCGGACTACGCCGCTTCGAAGCACGGGGTCATGGGATTCACCAAGACGTTGGTAGCCGAATACCTGCTCCGAGGCATCCGAGCGCACGTCATCCTGCCGGGTGGCACGGTCTCGCAGATGCAGCGAGAGGCTTCTCCAAACGCGGATCCAGCCACGCTCATTCATCCAGAGGACATTGCGGACGCCGCAGTATTTTTGGCGACGCAGCCCGCATCGGCGCATACGATGGAGATCGTCGTCAACAAAGGTCTGCAGACGCGCTATCTGGTCGACTGACGCGATAAGCGCAGCGTCTCAGGCGTGCCACGCGCCCCAGTCGGAGCGACCAAGGTCATTTAGACCCGCCGTCTCCGTCGCGCGATATTGGCACTTCGAGTCGTTCCTCAAGAGCACCGTGCTCAGGAAAGGCATA
>JAPOVY010000002.1:0-14517 GCA_026707905.1 Gammaproteobacteria bacterium
GTCACGAGGTTTGTCAAATGCCGTGCCGTGCCGCGATGCATGTGCTCTACCCCTATCGAAAAAGCCTTCTCTACGACAAAATCTCGCATCGCGTGGGCTTCTACGGTGTCAAGGACGTCCTCGATGATGGTGTACCCGAGAACTTGGAGTTCAGTTAGTCGTGCTGTATCGATCAAGGGTTGAGACCTGTTACCGCAAATTGTTTGATACCGCGCCGCTGGTCGATCGTTTTGTATCGTAGAGGCGTCCGAAAATAAAACATATCATCCTGCTGCGCAACATTACTTTGAATCCTGAACATACGCTAGATGCTGTTTGATCCCCGCCTTTGGCAGTTTACCCAAGGCCTTCGCTTACGAATTGCGATGACGGTGGGTACCGGAATTGTCTCATCGCTCGTTGGGATAGGTCGGCTTGCTTTGCTTGGTTGGCTGCTCGCCCGTGTCTTCGCTGGCGACACGATGGTGGACTTGAGCGTGCCGTGCATAGCGGTTGCGACAGTAATGTTTTTACGGGGGTTCCTTGAGCATCTTCGAACGATGGTGGCTCATCGTACAGCGATACGGGTACAGATGGCACTACGGAAACAGTTGTATGAAAAGGTACTCGCGCTTGGACCCGCGCACTTTGGACTTGCTCGTACTGGTGCTGTCATGATCTCGATGATCGACGGCGTGGAACAGCTAGAGACTTACTTTGGACAGTATCTACCTCAACTGCTGATCGCATTAATCACACCGTTAATCGTCCTTGGATTGCTCGCCTTCTACGACTTACTAATTGCCGCGTTGATGTTCGGTTTTGCTATGTTCACGCTTGTAGCGCCTATGTCATTCCAGCGGTTTGAGATGAAGCATAGCCTGCGGCGCTCCCGCGCGTACCGGACATTCGCAGCCGAATTTCTAGACGCGATCCAAGGACTCTTCACCTTAAAGGCGTTTGGTCAGAGCGTTGCACGTGGACGACGCCTCGCGGATCGGGCTCACGAAGTGTTCCAAACCACGATGTGGGTACTAGCCGTCAATGCGATCAATCGAGGACTCACAGATGTGGGGGTCGCGGTTGGTACGGCTTCGGTTCTCGCGCTTGGGGCATGGCGGGTATCTCAAGGTCAGATGGATCTTGAGGTGTTACTCATCGTGTTGATGGTCGGCATCGAAGTATTTCGTCCGCAACGAGACCTTCGAGCGCTACTTCACAATGGCATGATGAGTCGTTCAGCGGCTGAAGACATCTTCACGCTGTTAGATGCGGAACCAAGCGTCAAACCGCCGGAGAATCCTGTCATTCGCACCAATCCGCTTGATCCAACGGTGGAGTTCGAAGACGTAGAGTTTTGTTATCCGGGTGGGAGGCGTGCCGCTCATTCTGGGCTTTCGTTTCGTGTTGGGGCGGGAGAAAGGGTGGGCTTTGTCGGCGCAAGCGGAGCTGGCAAGTCGACGATCGTCAAACTACTTTTGCGGTTCTACGATCCTAGTTCGGGAACCGTAAGGGTCGGTGGGCACGAAGTGCGCAGCTTGCGTTCGGATGACCTCTACCCGAGTATCGCTGTGGTCCATCAGGACAGTTATCTGTTTCACGGCAGCGTCCGGGACAATGTCGCGTTTGGTAATCCGAACGCTTCGGCAGCGGAAATCGAAGCATGCGTGCGTGCCGCGAACGCACACGAGTTCGTTTTGCGGTTGCCCGATGGATACGGCACGATCATCGGTGAGCGAGGTATCAAGCTCTCCGGCGGTCAACGACAACGAATTGCGATCGCCCGTGCTTTATTGCGCGACGCACCGATCTTGATTCTTGATGAAGCGCTGTCCGCAGTAGACTCGGAGAATGAAGCCGTCATTCAATCTGCACTTGACCGGCTTATGGAAAACCGTACGACACTCATCTTCGCCCATCGGCTATCGAGCGTCATTTCGGCGGATCGAATTGTCGTACTGGACGAAGGCGCTGTCGTCGAAGTCGGCGACCATCACTCACTCATGGAAGCAAAAGGTCCCTATTTCGAATTGATGGGCGCTCAGGCAGAAGAGGCGATGGCGTCAAGCGCGTCTGGTGTTTTGAATATAGCGCACATTGACTCCGCAGAAAAACTCCCGGCTGAGGATTTTCTGATCGATAGCGCCAATACGAACCCGGAACTCGCGGACTCGATAGTGCGGGGTAAGGACTTGAGTTGGGGTGGTGTATTCCGCGAATTGATACGACACGTCATCCCGTGGAAGGGGAAGTTCGCCCTCGTTTTAGCTTTAGGAATCGCTCGGGTAGTGGCATTAATCGGTGTTGGCGTCACAAGTGCGCTCGCGGTTGCAGCGGT
The DNA here is from genome assembly GCA_026707905.1 of Gammaproteobacteria bacterium. GTDB lineage: Bacteria > Pseudomonadota > Gammaproteobacteria > Pseudomonadales > Azotimanducaceae > Bin55. The sequence continues at coordinate 2,318 of JAPOVY010000002.1, forward strand.
GAAGCAAGGAGATTCCTTCACACCATATCTAGTTGCCCTAGCAATCGTCGCACCGTTGAGCGGTTTGTTGCATTGGCTCGAATCGTGGACTGCACATGACATGGCCTTCCGCATGTTGTCGGAAATGCGAATCGCTCTGTTTAACAAACTAGAGCGCTTAGCCCCGGCGTATCTCGTTCGACGCCGTACCGGCGACATGGTCGGCATGGCGACGCATGACGTAGAACTGGTAGAGTATTTCTTTGCGCACACCGTTGCACCGTCGATCGTCGCGGTGTTGGTGCCTACCGTCGTTGTGAGCACGCTGCTTTGGTTCGGATGGCCCATGGCACTTGCTCTCGTACCGTTTCTAGCGATCGTCGCAATTAGTCCTTTCCTAGTGCGGCAACGAATCGACGAATTGGGTACACGCGCCAGAGAAGCGTTCGGGGATTTGAATGCTCACGCCGTTGATACCGTCCAAGGATTGTCGGAGATTCTTGCATATCAACAATCAAGTCCAAGAGCGGTCGAGTTTGTTGAGCGCATTGAACGACACACAGATCTTCGATTACCTTTTTATGCCGACCTTTCTAAACAGACGGCGATTCTGGAAATCGTGACTGGATTAGGGGGACTTATCGTCGTCATTACAGGAACTCTCTTAGTGGCATCGGCCTCGCTAGAGTCGGCACTGTTGCCAATGCTTACGTTGCTCGCGATGTCAGCGTTTCTCCCGGTATCTGAGATTTCGCAAATCGGTCGTCAACTAGCGGATACGTTAGGAGCGACGCGCCGTTTGTATGCGGTGCATAGCGAAGTCGAAGTGGTCACAGATGGGACTGGGGTAGACTCATCGGTGCGCAATAAAGATGTCAAAATCGAGCTGAAAGGTGTTGACTTTTCATACCTTTCGAACCATTCCAAAGCGCTCGACGACGTTAGTTTCAACGTTCCTACCGCTTCTACATTAGCTCTCGTAGGTCCGTCAGGCGCTGGTAAAACGACGGTTGCGCATCTGCTCATGCGTTTTTGGGATCCGAACGCTGGCGAGATCAAGATTGACGGTCACGATCTGCGCGAGTATCAGCTCGACGAACTCCGTGAACGTATCGCCCTGGTTACACAAGATACTTTTCTATTCAACGAGACCTTACGGACCAATGTTCTTATCGCGAAACCTAATGCGACTCCTGCCGAGCTTGATGAGGCTGTGTATCAAGCTTCGCTTCGCCCGTTCGTAGATTCACTCCCGGACGGGCTGGACACCCTTGTCGGCGAGCGAGGCGTGCGTCTCTCCGGCGGTCAGCGACAGCGAGTCGCGATTGCTCGGGCGTTTCTCAAAGATGCGGAAGTACTCATACTCGACGAGGCGACTTCACATCTTGATGCGGTAAATGAACAAGCCATACGACGCACGCTCGACGAACTAATGTCGCATCGAACAACGATCGTCATCGCACATCGCCTATCGACCGTTCGCGATGCGGACCAGATTGTTGTGTTAGACGCAGGAAGCGTCAGGGAGATTGGAAATCACGGAGAACTTCTCGAACGCGGCGGTTTATACAGCAGTCTCGTTGGTCGTCAGATGACACTCGCATGATCTCATTGAGAACCTAAGATTGATGCTACTTCGATGGTCCATCTGCATAAAAACTCGACACTCGCGCCTGCACACTTTGAGCTAAACAATATGAGAGATCACGATCGTCGCACGTTCTTGAAGACCACATTGGCCATCGGCGCGGCAACTGGATTAGGGACACTGGCGTCGCCAACGTCAGGTAACACACCTAGGCCGGATTCTGCGCAATCAGTGAAAGATTTGACCGCGTCCAGTCTCGATGTCGTTCGCGTTGGATTGATTGGCGTGGGCGAACGTGGGGTTGGTTTTGTACACCATTTCTGCAATATTGAAGGTGCGACCGTAACCGCCATATGCGACACGGATCAGGAAGTACTCGATCGAGCAACCGGCATCGTTGCCGAGCTTCGTCAACCCAGACCGAAAGAGTACAGCGGTGATGAGTTTGCGTACCGAGGATTACTAGAGCAGGACGATGTTGATATCGTCGTGATATCGACACCATGGCGTTGGCATACGATCATGTCGGTTGAAGCGATGGAGCGGGGGAAGCACGCATTCGTCGAGGTTCCCGCGGTGACGACTGTCGAAGAGGCGTGGCGGCTCGTCGATACAGCAGAGCGTACGCAGATGCACTGCATGATGTTAGAGAACGTTTGTTACGGTCGCGACGAAATGATGGTGCTCAACATGGTGCGGAATGGCTTGTTCGGTGAGCTCTTGCATGGCGAAGCGGCGTATATCCACGAATTGCGTTGGCAGATGAAGGAGATCGACCGTAAGACTGGATCGTGGCGGACCCCGTGGCACACACGGCGCAATGGAAATCTCTATCCAACCCATGGACTTGGTCCGATTGCGCAATATATGGGCATCAATCGTGAGGATCGTTTCGAATACATGAATTCGATGAGCTCGCCAGCAATAGGAAGAGCCGCGTACGCACAACGAGAGTTTCCGTCTGAGCACTCGCGCAATCAGCTTAATTACATCGCGGGTGACATGAATACGAGCATGATCAAGACTCGCTTAGGTCGAACGATCATGGTGCAATACGACACGACTACGCCACGTCCCTATTCAAGGCACAATCTAATCCAAGGTACGAATGGTGTATTCGCCGGTTTTCCGAATCGAATCGCGCTTGAGTATGGTGGCAGCGGTTCATTCCACGAGTGGGACTACGACATGACGAAGTGGCGCGCCGAGTACGAACATCCTCTATGGAAAGCGTCGCGCGAACTTGCCGAAACGCACGGTGGCCACGGCGGGATGGATTTCCTCATGTGCTGGCGGATCGTTGATTGTTTAAGAAATGGTGAACCGCTTGATCAGAACGTCTACGATGCGGCGGCATGGTCGGTGATCAGTCCGATCAGCGCCGAGTCGGTGGCTGATCGTGGGAATAGCAAACGGATTCCTGATTTCACACGCGGTGCATAAGTAAGTGCCAAGTCGTCTACAGTAACGACTGACTCAGATTTACGTGATGGCGACCTTGACGAACTCCGCGCCGCTTTACGACACGCTCTTGACGGGAGCTCGTCTCATTGACGGTACTGGCACAAATGCGGTCCGGGCAGACTTAGCAATCAAAGGCGATCGAATCGCGGCAATCGGCGAGCTTAACCATGCTCGTGCTGCGGAAGAAATTAATGTGAAAGGTTTGTGTGTAGCGCCTGGGTTTATCGACACGCACACCCATGACGATCAGGCTTGCATATCAGACTCGCACATGGAACCGAAAATCAGCCAAGGCGTTACGACAGTCGTCGTAGGGAACTGCGGCGTGAGTTTAGCACCATTAGATCACCCGTCATCTGTTCCTGAACCGATTAATTTGCTTGGTTCGCCTTCCGATTTCATGTATAAGGATTTTCACTCGTATTTCGACGCTGTCGATTCGTCAAAACCCATTACCAACGTCGTCGCTCTGATCGGCCACAGTTCGCTTCGCGTTGCAGCGATGCGGGATGTCGGGCGTCTCGCACAGCCCGGTGAGATTAACACGATGACGCAAATGATCGATGAAGGCATGAAGTCGGGTGCGAGCGGATTGTCGTCGGGCGTGTTTTATCCAATTGGAAGTGCTGCAGACAACAACGAGATCATTCCGCTCGTACAGAAAACCGCGGAATATGGTGGGATATATGCCTCGCACATGCGTGACGAACACGCCGGCGTGCTCGATGCGATGCAGGAAGTATTCGAGGCAGCGCGTTTCGGTGGCGCACCTCTTCTCATTTCGCACCACAAGTGTGCAGGTAGGAGAAATTGGGGGAGGAGCTCCGAGACGCTCGACCTTCTCGATTCTGTGCGAACATCGCAAGATGTCAGTGTCGATATGTATCCATACGAAGCAGCGTCTAGCGTGCTCGACCCGGAACTCGTAGAAGAGGACACACCCGTACTCATCACTTGGTCGACGCCATTTCCGGAAGCATCCGGTAGGTATTTGCGGGAAATCGCGCAGGACTGGTGTTGCAGTGACGTTGAAGCCGCGAGGCAGCTCTGCCCAGCAGGCGCATGCTACTTTTTTATGAGCGAAGACGATATTGAACGCATCATTCAGCACCCGTCCACCATGATCGGTTCTGATGGCTTACCGATGGATGAGCATCCTCATCCACGGCTTTGGGGAACCTTTCCCAGAGTGATTCGGAGGTACGCAATCCAGCGAGAGTTATTTTCGATAGAGGAAGCCGTTCGAAAGATGACGAGCCTGCCTGCGAATCGCTTTGGCATACGCTCACGAGGAGTACTGAAGCAAGGTTCTTATGCCGATCTGGTTGTCTTCGATCCTAATACAGTTGCAGATACCGCGACGTACCAAAATCCGAAGCAGGCAGCCTCTGGCATTTGTAAGGTCTTCGTTAATGGGCGCTTGAGTTGGGATGGCCGGCTGTGTGTGTCAAGCGGATCTGGTCATCTCCTTCGTAGAGCAGAAGGTATTCCATAGGACAACATCTTGTGTAAATATGGAACGTGCGACATATACAGAATAGACCACGGCACCGCGCCGTACAATTTTGCTAGCAACTTGGTCGGTCGGATACATATGTCTAAATCGTGTCCAATCTTGTACGTTTCACCGAGTGCTGTGAATATATGGACCTTAGATTGCGTGACATGAAACCGAGTTACCCTCTCTTGATATTTGCATCGTTTTTGTTGGCTGCTTGTAGTTCTTCGTCAGTAGTTCCGGCTGTTGATGTTGGTGTTACTCCGACCGGCTACATCTATACGAACGCAGGAGCGGACGTCGATGTCGATGACATCATTGATCAGACGACCGCCTTAGAGCAATGTAAGGAAAGAGGCTTCGATAACGTGCGGACGTATCGTCGTCTTCAACGTAATTGTCATGTCGGGATAACGACTGGCGTTAACTGTCGCGTACGGCGTGTTGTGGTCGAACACGAATGCGTAGCGAAGGAGGATCTATCTGAAGCGCCTACCGCGGATGAAGTCGTATTGACACTGACTGTGGATCAGCCAATCCCATTAACGGTCTTCGCCGAGCCAGACATCATGGCTTGTTTACGCGAAGATCACAAGACTATCGTTGACGCGGCGGTAGAGAACGCCGCGGTCCAAGCGGCAGCATTGGCATCGTGCAGGTTAAGCAACATTAACGTGGACTTAGTTACACCGATCGAAACGGACGTCATATGCCTAAAGAGAGGAGAGACGACGTGTCTCGAGTACGAATTCCATCGACGTTTCCGGTGTACTGACACGATGAGTGCGTTTTTTGATCGTGGTTAGGTCTTTCTTGCAAGTGTAAAGATGGGCTTTTCACGATCAGGATTCACATCCGAAAAGGTCGTCATCAGTTCATTCTGACGGCGTTAAGGTCTGTGAACCACACAAAACGCGGAAGCACACTAAGTCTTTGTAGTTTGTAAGTCCACCGACAACAGCGCGATACTTGACACTGTTGTCGAATACGCTATCGATTTACTTCGACGGGTGGCAATCTACCTAGGGAATATTTAGAACTAACCGGAAACTCCAGCGTTACTGGATATCTTCCAACTTGTTTCTCGCGTGCGTGTTTAACCGTGTCTTTCATCCCATCCCATTCGGACCACATGTCGCACAAATGATCGATGGTCATTTGATAGGGGTTATAGCTTTCATAGTCGAACGTAGCAGCTGATGCATCCCCAAGTCGGTCGTTATGGTCTCGCGTGCCGTGCATCCAACGTGGATCACCTTCATATGGGTTTTTTGGTCGAAAACGTCGTACTCTATAAAAAGCCGTGTAGCGCGTATGTCGCGAATGATTGGCCGTACCTGCATGAGGTAAGCCATGCAGTGCTACGAAGGCGTCGCCTTCTTCCAGTACGACAGGTGTGAGCCAGGAATAAGGATTTCCACGACTGTTGCGCCAGCCGTCAATGTTGATATACCCGCCATGACGCGGCTGAGGAGGTTGTAGCAGTGCAGATGGCATACCCATTTGAGGTGTACCGCGCGCAACCGATGCGGGATCTACTCGAGGCCAACCTGGACCTTCGTAGCCGATAGGACCTCCCGCGTCGCGCTGCATGCGAAAGAACTGTTCCGTGTCGTGATGGAACCCGCGACGAACGCCAGTTTGTCCACAACCTAATTCGGTCTGATCACTGAAGGCGATACCGACAAAAGCTGTAAAGTCACCGATTGTGAGTGTTCGTTCTGGATCCATGTAAAACGGCGTCCCCATCGGATTCTGAACCGTATGGTCGAGATGGGACATGTAGCAATGCATTGCCTTCGGATCTTTCGGATCCTTACCGAGCGCAAGGATGTCGTCGATGTTCTTCGGGTAGTACTGAGGAGGAGGCGCCATCATGCCATCGATGTGACCCATTTCGCCTTGATCGCCTCCGACATATCCGGAGTCATCAGCACCGGGTGTGTTGTGAGCGTCGCAAGCAATGATCGGAGAAAACGGTCCGATGAGTTCCCGAAGACACTCGCCTAACCTACTTCCTTCGAACATATTCACGAATCCTTGTTGACATTCTGGTGTCGTCGCGAAGAACTGAAAACCACGTTGAAAATCATGAGTGCCGCCACTCGCTCTCAAGTGCTTCACCCGTTCCCGAGCATCACGAGTCAGTTCGAGTGGTACCGCATGCTTGATGACCAGAAAACCGTCGTGGTATAGACGTGATTTCTGTTCGTCAGTGACTTTGAGTTTCGGACCTATTCGGGTCTGGAACGGATTTGCGTTGATTCCAGCTCGGACTTCGGGGAAATACTCATAGTTGGACGGCGGTCCATTCGTCGCTAGTTCCCAGGATACATTTCCTGCGACTTCTGATTTGGATCGATCGATTTCAGTCATATGACGTCGTAAAGCACAGTGGTTCTCGAGACGATATGGAACGTTAACCTATGCAGCAACCAACACCATCGCAGTGTTCAGCGGTATTGTGCTGGAATTTATCGAAGCTGCTGCGAGTCTGTGACGTTCTGGGCATGTTATGTGGTGCTAGGGTTGCCACGGTCTAGTATGGAAGAAAACGAGACAACGTACGGCAAGTAGCTTCTGGCGCGGTGGTCGTTCCATCGACGTAGTATCAGTAGATATGTTAATCCGATCGAGACACGAACAGGCAGATTAGATTCGAGCAAAGTAGTACGTGTCTATTCCGGTTTTAGTATTTCACGAGTGACCAAACGGAAACGGAACCACTTTCATTCAAAGGAGCTTCGATGACTAATCCCGCTCTCGATCTCTCTGTTTCGCGAGTTATCCATGCCTCGCTTGCGGCTGTCTGGCGTGCGTTGAAAGAACCAGATCTCTTTGTTCAGTGGTGGGCGCCGGTTCCCTTTGCACCGATGTCATTGAAACACAAATTCCGTGCTACCGGCACTAGGCGCGCGCCTACATGGGGTTTGTAGAAGTATGAGGACACGCCGTTGAACAGTTAGAAGAGCTTGTACCTCGCTGGTCCTGAAGACGATCATCGGACAGCGTGCCGCTTAGATTGCAGCTAGCTCGGTCCTGCTTGCGCAATACCTCGTTCGTAGCCGAAGATACGAATCTTCATCACACTCTCTTCCATATTCCATGCGGTTGAGCCAAAACTTGGAATGTGGATTGAATTGTCAGCGATCTGCCAAGACTTCGGTTCAGGTGGCCGATCTTCAGCACCGGATTTCGTCGCTCTTAGGATAAGCACATCGTTAGGGTTCTTAACCGCAAGGTGTAAAAAATAGTGACTATCCGGCTCAAGTACGATCGGTGATGAGCTGGCGAATTCGGTAGGTTTTCCTACGACAACCTCTGTCGTCTCGAGGACAGCAATTCGATTTCCTGGACGGTTTCCACTCGAAGTCCACAGATGCACTGTGAAACTATCAGGAGTTGACTTGAGAATGAAATCCAATTCGATTCGCGTGAGGACGTAGCCTTCTGCGTGTGAGCCGGTGGTAAATGTTTGCAGTCGTTCATCATCGACCATTGAGGTCGCATTTACACTTTGTGACCAATTCGATACAAGTACTGTCTCAGTTTGCCCTGACACTGGAACGGCGATGTAGCCTAGGCACAACGCCAACACCGAGATGAACACGGTGGAATCCGAGTGCGCGCAGCGCCGTGTGTTGTAGTTATGAGAGCTACATGTGCCAAAAGGCGACTTGAGGGCGATCTGTACTACTAATGACCTTTGAAGGCGTGAAGCTATAGTTTCGAAGAACGAGGTCGTGTGACTTTCGCTCCACGTGTGCGAACCTTGCCCTACGCACCCTTCCGTTCGTGCCATCCGTAGCTTCCTTCGTGTTCGTGATGAACAACGGCGAGTCGTCTTTGCGGAACGACTTGCTATCGAGGTTCGTTAGAAATCCGAGTTTCTGACGCTATTTTGACATATTGTAGGACGCTTCGGAATAGCCGAATCTCGTGACAAACAGTGTTTCTACGATCGCACGAATATCTGCTGCGAAGACCGTTTCATCAAGACAGCGCGTGAAGTCAGGGATAGTTTGCGATACGTCTAGGAGGTTTTTGTGGGTAATCGGAACGGTACGAAGCGACACAATGCGAGGTGCGAACGAAGTCCTCCAGTATGCGATCGTCCTTAACGATTTCGTCAACATGAGTTCTAACCTCCTTCTATTACCGTCTCCGGTTGCACGATTTGAAGCATTCCTACTTCGTCTGACGAGCATTAATTAATGCGGCGACTAGACGCTTTTTAGAGTTATGTGCTGCTAGCTTCAGTCAGTGAATCCAATTCTCTGTAACGTTATAAAATAACATATTGATTAGCAAAATTGGTCGCAGTGCATGGCGGGAGTTGCGGAATCCTCACCTGACAACAATCGAAGCGCTCATTTGGATCTATATGCCGCCGGAATGTGCACCTTATGCCTAGTGCACTGTATCGTCCTACCTTTGGCGGGAACACTTTTGCCGATTGCGGGATTAGTTTCGGAAGACGAGTTAGTTCACAAAATACTCGTTCTAATGGCCGCACCGGCAACGCTTTGGCTAGTCTACAAAACTGCGTTGCACAAGAGAAACTCGACATTTATTTATCTAGCGCTTAGCGGACTCACGCTGCTAGTGATTGCAGCATTCGTCGAGTCCTTGGCAAAATATGAAGTCTCACTCACGGTTGCTGGCGCTACGATCTTAGGTGCTTCACATCTTCAAAGATGGTTGCGAATTCGTCGATATCGACGTGCACATGCAGAGTCCTTCTAACATAGTTTGTCAAATGTTGATATGAATGGGAGAATTAGCGGCGCGGTTTGTCCGATTGTGGTCAAACATTACAAACAGACGTGTGTTATTCCTCGTTGGAGAATCTGTTGACCCAGGAAATACAAATTGATTCGAAATGGCGGGAATACGCTGAGACAAGGTGTGCTGAAGTAGATGCTCGATTGACACCCGCCCGATGGGCGGTTTACACGGAACTGGTCGCGAGCGCACGTCCACTTTCTGCATATGAACTTATTGCGCTCCAGGAACGTCGACAAGGCCGAAAGATTGCGCCACTTACGGTCTATCGTCACCTTGATTTTCTGATCGCAGTAGGTCTAGTTCACAAGATTGAGTCCACACACACGTACGTCTCGTGCGGACACCCCGATCACGGGCATGAAAGCCAATACCTCTTGTGTTCCAAATGCGGTCGCGCTGACGAAGTTGAATCAGAGACTCTCGAGAAGGTTCTGAATGAGATGGCAAACAAGCATGGCTTTCAAACCACAAAGTCAGTCGTTGAGATGACGGGTCTCTGTGTTGACTGTTCAACAGTCGAAAGTTAGTGTGGAATCACTCCCGGATCCGTAGATAGATTAGTACAAGATTCATCCGAGGTAAGCGTGGCCACACACCAACGCTGTACCGTAACGCTAAAGCAAACTGTCGAGAGATTCGTTGAAGGTAATCGATATATATCGCGCTTCAATTCGATCTACGGGCTTACAGAACGAAAAAAGACGGTACTAGGAGTTCCGTTCGCGGGAACGGATTCGGACGAAAGTCGCCCGTGTGAGTGAAACTAAAAATACGACGACCGCGATCACTAGATAGACAGAACCTATCCAATGTTTCACCTGTGTAAAACCAGATGCCCAAGCGACTTGCATTTCTGTGACGTTCGGATACATAACTAACATCGAGGAGATTTGAATGTTCTCCATGAGATCCCACGCACCGCCGAATATGGGAACGTATGCGAGCCACCATGTCCCTTCGGTGACTCTGAATCGATAGATTAGGCCAGCGAAGAACGTAGCGTATGCGATGGGAAAGAGCGTATCGAGTAGCAGACTGACCCATAGATAAACACGTCTCCCATCGACACCGTAGGCCTCCAAAGCGTGTATTGCTTCTTCGTAGGAGTAGCTCGTCTTCTCGTCTAGTAACTCACCGTTTATCGGGAGAATGGGGAAGACAAAAAACAAGATTAGTACAACCATTACCAGCGTCGTGAGTAATACGCTGGTCCGTTCTGCAAATTCGAAATATCGTTTCAATTTGTTCGAGCCTTCATATGATCAGAGAGTTGAAGTTATTTGCAATTCGCGTCGAGAAAGTGCGAAATAGGTTGAACGCTACTGTCTCGCAACGCAAGCGTTTGATACCTGTCATACAGTTTCCCCGGGTTCTCCATTCGATAGCGTTCAGGTCGTAGCGCGAAGTCAGCGCACAGTTGCAGCATGCGTCGCTCGATAGCGGGCACGAGCGCTTGACGAAAGTAGCTAGGATTGAGCATTTCATCCCAGAACGAGTTTATGTGATCGGCCCACGTGAACTCACGGCGTTTATCGAGAGCACCTTCATTGCATTGAAAGATCGATGCTTGATCGCCGATGACGTCGTCATTGAAGAGACTACGATAAAACAGAAAACCTTCGTAATTCGCGACGAGGTCGGCATTCGAGTAGATACCGGACAAAACATTTCCCCAAATCAAACCTTCCCACCTTGCAGTGAGTTTAGCTGCTTCGGCTACGGAGCCGAGGCGTTGATATCGGGTGTAGAACTTGCGACCTTGAGAGAAGAAGTGTCCAAGCTTGTCTGTACTGATATAGACGCCATTCACATTTATCGTTCTTGAGAAGTTACCCAAGCGTGCACCAGTTGAGACGAGGATCGGTGCGTCTGCGAATACTGAATTTGCACGGTCGTGTGGCAGCCGATCGATCTCAGTTTCAAACATGGCCCAGCGCTCGATTTTGTCAACCCAGTGTCGGCCGCCGAGGTCTCGATATACAGCAAAGATGAACGCCCTTTCATTACATCCACGGGACCAGTTCGATGCGATACGGTTAAGTGCGTCGTTGACCCGTGTATCCAAGATTTCCAGGCTATCACCGATATCGATTTCTCTATGCGTGTAGGGATCCGTCTCGCCGCCGACTGCTGGAACTCCATCTAGGAATATTCCAACGATGAGTGCAGAAATAAGCGAGGATTCTCTGAATACACGATGAACAGACTGCCGAACCTGTGCCCGCTTAGACTGAGATTGCATCACAGCATGTCAGTACAAGAAAACGCCTCTCGTCAAGATACAAATTTAGACATAGTTCAGTTATGAGAGTCAAGTTCGCTTGTGCGATTTAATCGTTGGATCCACAAGCTGACCGAATGCAAGCACTACGAACCACGAAATCATGTTTCCCCGGTAAAACATCGGCATCGCTGTAGTGGGATCTTGTTTACATCGATTGGCGAGAGCGAAGCTTCGATCCGATTGGTTTCGTTTGCACACGTCATAATTCCAGAGGGAGTATGTCGGGTCCGCTAACTGAATGGCCAATATGAAAGAAACCGAATCTGGTGGTTTGCAGATGACACCGCAGGAAATGCGAAAGTTGGCTGCTAGAGTGACAGACATTCTTATCGAACGCAATACTGATCTTGGCAACTCGAACGCATGGGATGGTGAATTCCGGGAAGTGCTTGAGCAGGAATTTGGCGGACCACCACCCGAAGGTGAAAGAACTGCAGAGGAAGTACTAGAGCAAGTCGTTCGGCACGTGCTTCCGAATGCAGCACGTCTCGATCATCCCAGGTTCTTCGGCTTCATTCCATCCTCCCCAACTTGGCCAGGCGTTCTAGCCGACTTTCTCTCAGCTGGATTCAACATAACTTCGTGTACGTGGCGGGTTT
>JAPOVY010000002.1:14527-27974 GCA_026707905.1 Gammaproteobacteria bacterium
GGTTTCAAGTGGAACCAGTCAGTTGGAACTCACGGTAGTTGAGTGGATGCGTGAATGGATTGGGTATCCGGAGAGTGCTGGAGGCTTACTGACAAGCGGCGGATCGGCGGCGAGTGTTGAAGCGCTGGTTACAGCGCGGGAAGCGGCAAAACATCCTGACCGACCCACCGTTTATATGAGCGATCAGAGCCATAGCGCACTGAAAAGAGCAGCTTCGATCGCTGGTGTAAGACGGGAAAATACTCGCATCGTGCCCACGGATGACAAATTCCGTATCGATTGCGACGAATTACGAGCACAGTTAGCTCGCGATCGCGCGAGTGGATTACACCCCCTTGCGATCTGCGCGAACGCAGGAAGCTCAAGCACGGGATCGATTGATCCGCTACAGACTTTAAGCGCGATTTGTAAGGAAGAGCAAATTTGGTTGCACGTTGACGCCGCGTACGGTGGATTTTCTCTGGTTACATCCGAAGGCAAGGAGCGCCTCGCCGGTATTGAACAGGCGGATTCGATTGGGATGGATGCTCATAAATGGCTCTTCCAACCCTACGAAGTAGGTGCGCTCATGGTGAAGAACTCAGAACATCTGGAAAATGCATTTGCAATGGGTCACGATGTCCTTCAGGATACCGTGTGGGGTTCAAACCACCCGAACTTCGCGGATAGAGGTCTACAACTCAGTCGAGCAGCGCGTGCGCTAAAAGTCTGGATGTCGGTACAAACTTTCGGCATGGCGAAGTTTCGTGCGGCAGTGCAGAATGGATTGGATCTCGCCCGTCGCGCAGGAGACTACATTGACTCGAATCCATCATTAGAGTTGGTAACGCCAGTGTCTCTCGGAATCGTCTGCTTCCGAGTCAAACCGGAACACGACAACTATGACGAAGTGAAATTGGAAGAGCTGAATCGAAACGTACTAACGCGGGTGTTCTGGGATGAATTAGCGTTTTTCTCGTCTACCTCACTAAAAGGCATTTTTTCATTACGTCTTTGCATTATTAATCACACAACGACCTGGGAAGATGTGCGGAGGACGTTGGACCGGGTGGTAGAGCTCGGTAAAGTTGCTCTGAATGACTCTTGATGAAAGTCGGTAGATCGGAAAATAGAAATACGAGATTCACTGAGCTCGGATTGGCGAATCGATTAAGACCGAGTTTTGGGCAAACCTGAGCAGGATGCGAATACGCTTATTCTGTTCTTGCTTGTGTTTTTCCAAGCTGCATATTTCGTTCTGATGCAAGGCCACGGCGGCGTGATTCTCAGTAGACGCTAAAGCAACAACGACCAACGAACACGTGTAAACAGAGATGATCTAGTCGTCGATAGACGCAGTGAAACCACACGAAATGGGGACAAACGATGCGAATAATGGGCTTGATTTGCGGACTGACGGTTAGCCTCATCACTATGTCTACTTCAATAACCGCATCTGATACCGATACGATCCAAGCAGGCGAAGATCTTGCCGTGGTAGCTACAGCTAGTGGTTCGGTACGCGGTTACATTTCGTCAGACATATTTACGTTCAAAGGCATAAAGTACGCGCGCGCGGAGCGCTTCCTGCCACCCGAACGACCTGAACCGTGGCTAGAGACGCCATTCATGGGGTACTACGGTGCGACGTGTCCCTTTGATGCATGGGCGATCGCGGCTCGAGGCAATGGGGTGGGCATGTTCGCACTGCAGAACGATTGGGGCTATCCGAGTGAAGACTGTCTCTCACTCAATGTCTGGACTCCGTCGATCAGTGACGATGTCAAACGACCTGTCATGGTCTGGATACATGGCGGCGGCTGGGATTTTGGATCTTCGCATGAACTCCCGTTCTATGACGGTGAAAACCTGGCACGTAATCATGACGTCGTCTTGGTGTCTGTCAATCACCGTTTGAACATTCTTGGTTTTTTGGATCTCTCCGCACATGGTGAGAAATATCAGTACTCTGGTAATGTCGGTCTGCTCGATCTTGTTGCTGCGTTGGAATGGGTTCGCGACAACGTTGCGCAGTTCGGCGGCGATCCTTTCAACGTTACCTTGTTTGGACAATCGGGTGGCGGCGCAAAGATAGCTGCGTTACTGAATACACCCGTGGCCAAGGATCTCTTTCATCGTGCGGTGATTCAAAGTGGGAGCTTCGCGAGTGAATACCGCGATAAATCGATCGCTCAGCGAGTCGGTACGCGCGTTATAAAGGAGCTCGGAATTAATCCGGACGAAGCAGATGCGATTCAGGACGTTAGTTATCCCGATTTGCTCGAAGCTGGAAGAGCAGCATTGGCGGGTGTCGGAGAGGAGCTTGCCGCCGAAAACCCACAAGCAGGTGGTTTCGGACGCATTGGATGGGGTCCAGTAACCGACCCAGATGTGCTCCCACATGGGGTATTCAGCTCAGGATCAATCCCTTACTCGCTCGACAAGTCGATCATGATTGGAACGACAAAGCATGAGTTTTCACTCTTTGCCGGAAGTCAAGTGGGTGACGATATGGACGCCGCAAAGGCGGCGATCGAACGGATTTACGGTGAGCAAGCAGATGAATATATGGAAGCGGTGCGTACTGCTTACCCTCAGACTGTCAAAGCATCGGACTATGTTGACATCGATCTCGGGTTTAGACGCGGTGTGATCCGAGATGCGACAGCGCTCGTCGAGGGTGGACATGAAAATGTCTATGTATACCTGTTCGCCTGGGAATCGCCGGTTAACGATGGTGGTCTGAAGTCGATGCACTGCATGGAATTGCCGTTCGTGTTTGACAACATCGAACATGGCAAAGAGATAACAGGCGGCGGCAGAGATGCAAGAGTGCTGGCCAAAACCGTAAGCGGCGCATGGACTAACTTCGCGCGACATGGAAATCCTGCGGTCGATGGTTTACCGTCGTGGCCAGCATATACCCTTGAGGGCGGAGAGACCATGATCATCAACGATGAGAGTCGGTTAGGCCGTCACCACGACGCAGCGCTATTGAATTTGGCGAGGGTACCGAACTTCGGCGGCTAATTTTCGCTAATCATCGGCGTCCAAGACGATGTGAGTCGTTGCCTAGTCGATACGCGACGACCACTCCCGGTGTAGACACCCGGCTCAATTCTCGCTGGAGCTCATGAACGTATGAGTAACGCGAGTTTCAGAATACGTGGTTCGATACGAACCTAAAAAGCGAACCCCAGAATGCCGACTGTTTGCTTTGTGACAACTCAACACGATCCGCGCGATTTGCGAGATACATAAGTGTTGTTCCTCCTAACCAACGCAACGGTTCGGGAGGCCATCGATTTGGGTCTTCATCCACCCACGATAGGTGAGTAATGTCGGTGTCACGTTCGAGAACGAGGTCCGCCATAATGCGACCGACGAGATTAGACGCGCCTACGCCTTCACCAACATAGCCTCCGGCAGCTCCGAAGCCTTTGGTCCTGTCGAAATAAGCGTACGGTTGCCAATCGGTGGATATTCCCATCAGACCGCCCCAACGGTGGGTAATCTCATATCGCTTGAGTATTGGAAACATATCTTTGAGCGTGGATTCGAGCGAGGTGAACCGAGTGTTGTCTGGGGTGATGAAAGCCTTGCGCCTTGAGCCAAACAGGTAGCTTTCGTTTCCACCGAACGCTATGCGTCCATCGGCCGTGCGTTGTCCGTATGTCGTCGCGCGCCTTCGATCATCGAACGTTTCACGTCGGTGAATGCCAATTTCGTCCCAAACTTCGTCAGGTACTGGTTCGGTCGCGACCATGAGAGAATAGAGGGGGATCAGTCGTCGTCTATGGCTGGCAAGAGAGTCGGTGTAGCCTTCTGTAGCCCGGATGACGAAATCTGATTTGATAGCACCGCGTGTTGTGATTGCCGTCGAGTCCCGAATGTCGAGAACCGGGGTCGATTCGAAAACGCGAACGCCGCGTTTGCGAACAGCTTCGCCAAGACCACGTACGAGTCTTGCGGGATGGATAGCGGCACAGTGAGGCGTATAAGATCGCGCCGTGATTACGGGTGCAATTGATGCGTTGGCGCGACTCCTCCGCTGGCAACCAATGGCAGTAATCCGCGAAGCCGTGTTCAGCGTAATTGTCTACCTCAGCTCTTAGGCGTTTGACGGTAAAAGGCGCATGGGCAACCGCAAGTGTGCCTCCTTTGGCGTAATGACAGTCGATGTTTTCAGCTTGACAGACGCGGAGTACTTCATCCACGGTCGCCATCATTTCACGCAGGACTCTAACCCCGGAATCTCGGGTTGTCGGATCAGCCAGTAAGCCCTCGACACCCGCTGCAGTACCCATACACCACCCTCCGTTTCGACCACTTGCACCGAAGCCGACTGTCATCGCTTCTAGAACGACGATATCTAAATCTGGTTGAAGCCACTTGAGGTAATACGCTGTCCAAAGTCCGGTGAAACCTCCTCCCACAATAGCAACATCGACTTTGGTAGGCAGTTCGTTTGGAACTTCGGGTACCGGTATTGAATCGAGCGAATCGAACCAAAAACTCACACGTTCGAGATGACTGTTAGTCATTGCATAGGTATCGTTGAACGATCTGATGCCAATTGCATCCTGAAAAAGTGTAGGTATATGCTGCACGCTCGCGTCCGAAGAATTTGTAACGTAGGAGTGGTAAAGCAAGATGCATGCGCTCCGTTGGATCTCTCACCGGCGACCTCAAGTCGTCCTTCGACGATCAGTCTGTAATATGTGGATCGGCGGATGGGGAGATCTCGAAGCGGTGCTTCGTGCTAAATCGTTAGCCATCCATATAGAAAGAGACCAGGCGCTTTGAGTCATGAAATTGAGTCCACACTTATCGTTCGACGGCTCATGTCAAGAGGCATTCAGTTTTTACGAAAACTTATTAGGTGGTGAGATCATCACGATGCTGACCTATGGCGAGTCACCAATGTCTTCAAGCGTGGATCCAGATTGGTACGAAAAGATCATTCACGCGACGCTGGTGCTACCGGATGGCGTGTTGAGTGGCGCAGACGTGCCGCCTGGGGAGTACGATTCACCGCGAGGATTTCAAATTCTGTACCAGCCGGAAACACCAGATGATTCAAGACGAGTGTTCAATGCGCTTGCTGACGGTGGCAAGGTGGTCATGCCGATTCAGGAAACATTCTGGTCACCATGTTACGGCGCACTTGTCGATAGGTTCAAGGTGCCTTGGGAGATTAGTTGCGAGAGCGAACGCTAGTCAATTGTCCATCGTTATGCTCGCACGTTTCATTTCTGTCTCAGTATTTACTCAAATCTGACCGACGTACGAGCGAGAAAGGCAAGCGATGAACCTTAAAGACGGCGGAGGAACCGCTCCTTTACGGCTTTACAGCGACAACATTGGATTTCATGCGCCGTATCTGGCCAAGCTCGCTCAAGAAGCAGCAGATGGTTTTTCGGAAGCACAATATCGCTTTGCTCGCGTTGTACGATTCGCAGACCTAGATCCAGAAAGTGCGACACTTATCGAAGCGCTTGAAGTTAGTGCCGTCGAGCACGGTTTCTCGGACTGGTGCGAAATGGAACGGCGTCTACGTGCCATCCAGATGGGTTCCTTTTTCGAGCGAGCGATCGGCTTCTTCTCAGCGGTGGAGCGAGGTGACGTAGATATGGCAACCGAGCATCTCGACGCTGAGCCAGACTTGGTCAATGCCGTCGCGTCAACGCAGAAATCAGCATTACATAGTGTCGGCTCGCCCGAAATGGCGAATCTCCTGCTTGAACGTGGGGCTGATCCCAGGATTGAAACCATGTTGCCCGGTGGCACGGCGTTGGTACACGCGATTATCTGGGGTTGGCCAGAAATCGCGCAAATCATCGCTTCGCGTGATCGATCGCCCGACAATCTGCGCGTTGCGGTAGGTCTTAACGATTTACTGGCTATTGAAGCGTCCTTCGACGAATCAGGTAAGTTAAAGGCATCCGCAAAATCAGCGCGTGGTTATTACAGACCAAATTTCGGGTGGTTTCCGTGGGAGACAAGCGACGACGATCAGGAAGTGCTGGACGAGGGGTTGATTCTCGCAGCGACCAATGGCCACATCGAGGCGGCTGACGCACTCGTGGCGAAGGGCGCACGGATCGATGGTCGAGCCTACGAAACTACCCCATTGCTCCGAGCGACTTTCCGCAATCGCGTGGACATGGTTGACTGGTTGTTAGATCGTGGTGCAGATCCCAACGCTACTGGATGGCTCGGAGGTCATGCGAAAGGTGTGACCCCCTTCCATCTCGCCGCGTCGGATGGTTTTCGTGAGATCATCGAACGGTTGCGAAGGGCAGGCGCAGATCCGGGAGCGACGGACGAACTTTACAACAGTACGCCAGCGGGTTGGGCTCGGTTTCACGGTCACCCCGAACTAGCGGACGAACTGCAGAAACTCGTCTGAAGGTAGGTGACTACTAGGGTATGACAGCTGCTTGAAGGTCACTGAGAAGTAGCTAAGTCTTGTTATGGCGGACATTCGACGTAAAAAAGCAGAAATGTCCTTGAGCCGAGCGCTTCTGCTGCGGTGACACGATACGGTCGTTTTCGTAATGAGAAAAGCAAGCGAGTCTAGCTCTTTAATCGATATTCACCTACATTGGCGCATGTCCAATTTCGTAGGTTCAATAAGACGCCCTTTTTGAGACGGGGATGCGTTCCGTTAACTCTTGATCGGTGCCTATCACTGATTGCGGACCAGCTGGACCAAGGAAGCGATGGATCATCAATCGCTGGAATTCAGCTTGTTCACGTCCATTGAGGTCTTCATATGCCTCGCATTCAATCAAGGCGCGGTAATCATTAGTCGTATCCGAATAAGGGACGATGTACGCAGGTGTCATGTCCATGAGAATCGCAGCTCGGTTCTGGTCACTTCGATTGATACCTGCCCGGTGCCAGGTTCTTGTGTCAAACAGGATCATGCTTCCTGGCGACGCTTCGATCACGTCTGCATCAGGACCGTTGTAAGGTAACCCATTGGCTGCACGGTGTCCAGGTTGGTAGGCGTCGCGTGCAACCCCCCAATCTTCTGGAGGTCCGCGCTCGAGAGCATGCGAACCAAGCTTGAATGCGGTTGCACCGCGATACTTGGTGAACTCCGAGACACAAACGATCCGCTGAACACCCATCACCGTCTTACCGCTTGGCGTCGGTACCTTACCGGCCGCGTTGATGCCCCAATGGTACGGGTAATCCGAATGCCATCCTTGTACGACGCGCTGGCCGTCGTCTGGTGTCATCACGCCGATACCAGGTGGGTGCGCTAGGCGTATATCGTCGGTCTGCATATATTGACGCGCGAGCCATACAGAGATGGGCTCTACAGCCGACTTCGCGAGCGCGCTGCCTTGACAAATCTGTCTAAGGGAACGATCGGGAACGCGATCTGAGTACCCATCGGTGCACGCAATCCGTTGCAATGAGTCAACAATATCAGGAGACAGGATTGCGGCGAGACATACCCACCCGTTTTCCGTAAGATGCGCCAGATATTCTGAAGGCAACCTTGCGGGTCCATGCACGATCGTGTACGGTGCGCCCGTCGAACGAGGCTGACCGTCCTTATCCAACGGTGTCCCGTCAGTGGCTAGGTGATATTGACCTGCCTCAGCGGTACGCAATTCCAGTACAACGGAAGTCTGCGAGTGTTCGAGGCGCTCCCCTCGCACACGCCACATAAGATCGTCTGAGATTGTCTCGGTTACATGGACCGTGCCGTGCGCATTAGATGCGAGAAAGCGACCGTCGTCATTGACCACCATCGTGTGCCGGGACGTTGGTTGAGGAAAACGTACTGTGCGCTCCTCAAAAGTATCACCACCTTTCATGCGCCGTAGATATTACCTAGACTGGTTCTCCTCGATAGACTAATTGCATCCTGCTTTCTACGGATCGCGGAAATCGTGTCGGATAATAACGGTCAATCTCGAAGACGGAACGAGGTATGCGACGGTCATTAACTTTCGCGGTCTTGATGCTCTGTGGGTCACTTGTGGTCCAGGCAGAAGAGCTGACCATTTCGCGAGCGGACTATGCGGAAAAGTTGCACGGTTTTTGGTTGGGTCAGTGTATCGCCAATTGGACCGGCATCATCACGGAAATGGACAAAATCGGCGGCGAAGGTGAAAGGGGGAAGTTCTACACGAGAAAAGATTGGGGTACGACGGTTCAGGTCGTACGTTGGACTGGCGAACTAGGAGATCCAAAGACGATCGATTGGGTTCGTCGTAGTCCAGATGAGATTTGGGGTGCCGACGACGATACGGACATTGAGTACATATATCAGTATTTACTCGCGAATAGCGACTCGACGCGTTTGACGGGCGAGCAGATCCGCGACGGCTGGCTTACGCATATATACGACGAAGAGAGCGCACCTGGGGGAGAGAACTTTTTGTGGGTATCCAACCAGCGTACGCACGATTTGATGCTCGAGGGTATTGTTCCACCAGCAACGAGCGATCCATCAAACAACGAGTGGTACGAGATGATCGATGCTCAACTTACGACGGAGATATTCGGTTTGTATGCGCCGGGTCGACCGGATATCGGGCTTGAACTCGCTTACATGCCCATTCGTACGACGGCGGGTGGCGAAGCAGCATTGGCATCGGAGTTTTACGTGATCATGCACTCGCTCGCTGCCACCGTCGATCCGACCGCACCAAGAAAAGATGCGGTCCACACGTTGGCGTCCCGTGCGCGTTCCTATATGCCGGATGAATCCACGACGGCAAAAATGTATGACTTCGTTCTTGGCCGCTACGAAGCGGGCGTACCGTGGGAGGAGGCTCGGGACGATGTTTATCGACGCTATCAGCTCGAACAGGAAGATGGTTACGACAAGTGGCCACGGAATCCCGTTGCGTCCGGCATTAATTTTGCTTCGAGCATAGTCAGTCTGTTGTATGGCGAAGGGAGCTACGAGGACACCGTGAAGATTGCCGTGTTGGCGGGTTGGGATTCGGACAATCCTGCGGCGACTTGGGGCGGTTTATTGGGATTCTTATATGGAAAACAGGGTATCGAAGAGATATTCGGTCAGAAGTTCTCAGATCGCTATCACATCCATCGCACGCGGAAGGGGTTCTCTGTTCCCGATGGAATCGACACCTTTCCTAATATGGCTGCCGTCGGCGTAGAAATTGTCGATCGCGTTGTCGCGAATGACATTAATGGCGAAGTTCAAGGCGATCAATGGGTGATTCCCCTGATTGCTCAATGAGAATGATCTAGAAGAAGGGACTCCCATGAAAAGGTTGCGTCCCCGGTACATCGGGATACAGTCAATGCTCATCGCGCTCGCGACGAGTCTGCTGTTTATCTCAGGTTGCGGTTCGAACGAGAGTGAAACCGGTGCTAGCAGCGATGCTAAGCCAAAGGTCGCGCTCATCATGAAGTCACTCGCCAACGAGTTCTTCGTGACCATGGCGTCAGCTGCTGAATTGCATCAGGAGCAACGCCAGGACGCATACGACCTGATTGTCAACGGTATCAAGAATGAAAGCGATTTAGCACAGCAAGTCGCACTCGTGGATCAGATGATCGGCGTTGGCGTTGATGCGATCGTGATTGCACCTGCCGACTCGAAGGCATTGGTTCCAGCCCTCGCGCGCGCTCGGGAAAACGGAATCCATGTTGTAAATATCGACAACCGACTAGATCGAGAGGTCCTGGCCGAGTACGAATTGGTGATTCCTTTCATCGGTCCAAATAATCGCAAAGGCGCTAGGGACGCTGCCGACTTCGCCTTAGAGCAACTCCCCGAAGGCGCGAACGTTGTGATCCTCGAAGGTGTCACGACCGCTCAGAACGCGATCGATCGGCGGATGGGCTTCGAAGATGCCGTCGCGGCGAACGGTGCCAATCTGCTTACGAAGCAAAGTGCGGTCTGGGACCAGACCAAAGCGGCCGAGGTTACCGCGGCGATTCTTGTTCGTCATCCGGATGTGCAATTGATTCTTGCCGCCAACGACAACATGGCATTAGGTGCCGCTTCTGCGGTGTCGTTTGCTGACTTGGACCATGACGTCTCGATCGTTGGTTTCGACAACATTTCGGCTGTTCATCCGTTACTACTTGACGGACGAGTTCTTGCTACGGTCGAACAGTACGGTGACCAATTTGCCGTGAACGGTATCGAGCTAGCCCTTGAAATGATCAGTGGTCAAGCGGAACTCGTTGACAGAGAAACCCCGCTGGTTGTCGTCTCACGGGCTGACATTGCGGATCAGGACGCAGAATCGAACGTGCAGTGATCTACCGATGTCATAGACCGCATGATCGGGGATACTCGGTCGCGACTTAGATTTGCAGCCAAGGGAGTCTGCAAATCGTTCGCGACGCCCGTGCTGCGGGATGTCGACTTAGAGATTTCCATCGGTCACATCCATGGACTGGTTGGCGAGAACGGCGCCGGAAAGTCCACGCTAGCGAAGATCATCGTGGGTCTGGAGAATGCGGATTCTGGATCGCTGTATCTGGACGACCAACCGTACAGACCGATCAATACCTCAGATTCGCTCGGGGCGGGTATAGCGATCTGCGCGCAAGAATTAAGCCTCGTTGCCGACCTGTCGATCGCGGAGAACATCTTGCTTCACACGTCGACATCATCGTTCACGCGCATCAGACGCAAGCATGCGGAAGAAAACGCCTCGAGGTTACTTGACTTGGTCGGTTTGGTACGCTCAGACCCGCGAACACTCGTCAGTCGGTTGAGCCTAGCTGAAAAACAGCTTGTCGAGATCGCGAAGACGTTAGCAACCGATGCGAGTCTGTTAATTCTTGACGAACCGACGTCAGCGCTAACGGCACCGCAGGCTGAGCTACTACATAGAATCCTACGCGACAAAGCGCGCGACGGTGTCACAGTGATCTACATCTCCCACCGTCTGGGTGATGTTCTCAGTGTCTGCGACCGTGTATCGGTGTTGCGGGACGGCGAGGTTCGGCTTACAAAAGACTGCAACGTTTTGTCAGAGAAGCTACTGATCCGGGAAATGGCAGGCGAGGATGCGGACTTTGAGGCGGCGCCCCGATCCATTAAGGAAGCTTCGTCAATACATCTCACCGTAGAGGATCTACAAACTTCGAAGCTCCCGAACCCCATTAGTTTCGATTGCCGACGAGGTGAGATTCTGGGTATCGCGGGTCTCGCCGGATCAGGGCGGACGGAGCTTCTCAACGCGATCTTTGGATTGGATAAAAGGATCGCGGGAAGCATCAAGATCCATATGGACTACGGGATTGCCGAAATACGAAGCCCGTGGCAGTCGATCAGATGTGGAATCGGTCTAGTCACTGAAGACCGTGCCAAGGACGGTGTTTTTCGAGATCACGCGCTCGCGTTCAACGTAACGATCGCGGGACTTAGACGAATTTCCGATCCGACCGGGAGGTTGGTTCGTAGGAAAGAAGCGAGCTCTGTAGCGCAGCTGATTGAAGCGCTACACATAAGGAGCAACGGTGTCGATCAGAAAATGCGTGAACTTAGTGGTGGAAACCAACAGAAGTCGATGTTAGCTCGCTGGCTGCACTGTGAATCTCAGTTATTGCTGCTCGATGAACCCACGCGTGGCGTGGACGTGACGGCGAAGCTAGCAATCCATACAGAGCTTGTACGGCTCCGCGACGCTGGGATCACGGTGATCGCCGTGTCCAGCGAATTAGAGGAGCTGCAGAGCCTGTGCGACAGAATCATCGTGCTATCGAACCGAAAGCTTGTCACCGAGTTCCACCGGAACAACTGGAGCCAAGCGGAAATCCTCGCCGCTGCTTTCAGCGAATATGACCGAGAAGACGCGCGTTCGTCGGCTTCCGCGTACTAGATTGCGTTCGAACGGGAGATTTCGGTGAACGAGTTCGGTAACCGAGTTTCACGAATTCTCGAAGAGAACCTTATCTTCGTTTCGCTAATCGCAATCGTGATTTTCTTCAGTCTTATCTCCGAGAGTTTTCTCTCCCTGACGACGCTTTCGACACTGTTAAACCAGTTACCGGCGCTCACGGTAGTATCGATCGGCATGACCTTGGTTCTGATTAGTGGTGGAATCGACTTGTCAGTGGGGTCGGTCGTTGCCTTAAGCGCGGGGGTAATTGGCGCGGGAATCGCCATTTTGGGTCTACCTCTTCCGTTAGCGGCGTGTCTCGGCATCTTGACAGGCGCGCTCATCGGCTTTGCGAACGGTAGCCTCGGCGCATATCTGCGACTACCGATTTTCATCGTTACCTTAGGGATGTTAGAGGTTTCGAGAGGACTCGCGTACCTCGTAACCGATTCGCAGACCGTCTATCTTGGTGCGAAGATCCAGTCGTTCGCAATCCCGTGGGCGGGTAGTGGTATTTCGGCATCAATCCTCGTAGCGTTGACGTTAGTCGTCGTATTCGAGTTTTTGCTCAGATCAACGGTTTTCGGACGTCAGATCGTCGCCGTTGGCAGCAACGAAAGCGCAGCCGAAGTTTCCGGAATCGATCCGAGACGCGTTCGGTGTACAGTATTAGTGCTTTCGGGTCTGTTGGCGGGACTAGGCGGCTTGATGAATGCTGCGTACCTAGGGTCCGCAGACCCGAACGCTGGAATCGGTTTAGAACTGTCTGCAATCGCGGCAGCGGTGATTGGCGGAACCAGTCTCATGGGTGGGAGAGGATCTGTCGTTGGCGCATTCGTGGGTGTATTGATCGTGTCAATACTTCAGATTGGTTTGGCACAAATAGGCATCACCGAACCGACGAAGCGAGTTATCACCGGTGCGGTGATTATTTTGGCCGTCATCTTAGATCGTTGGCGTGCCACATAGGGGGAAACAAGAAAGAAACTGACAACCGGCCTCGTGCACACTTGAGCATTTTTATTAGAGTACGGATCTCGTGAGACAAAGCGTCGGAACGGAAGCTTTATTCCACAACCACGGTGACCTCGACTTTTCACGCGTCGTCTATATCTCTGTAACAAACTTGGTCGTTCATTCAGCCAATCGAGCCCGTAGCTAGGCTTCCGTCGTGAGCTCATCGATGCCGATGGTCGGTTCTTCGCGCTCCTCCGCGTATTCCACACCGATCAGGCAGGTGGCGATGACTGCTACTGTAATTGTCATGAAACGCCTCCTCAGTTCATGGTGTTGAATGCGTTGCCCCAACTGAAGAGTGTCAGGAATTACCTGGTGGCTACGGCCACAGACCAAGAAGAGCCCTATGCGCCGTGTTCACTGCATCCCGTGCGGGTCGAATCGCAATCACGGGACCAACGAGGAGAAGCTCGCTTCGAGCGACCTTACATCAACAGTCAATATGAAGCGCCTTCAAGGGTGCTAGTCTGCTCGGAACACTCTAGGTTTACGGTGCGTTTTTCCGTTCGAAGGACTACGTCGGTTCCCGGCAGGCGAGCTTCGATTTCTACCGTGTGTCTGCCCGGAGCTAGCACCGGACTGATAGGAGAGAAGGAGGGCTCTTCACAAGC
>JAPOVY010000094.1 GCA_026707905.1 Gammaproteobacteria bacterium
CTCAGGAAAGGCATATACATCACGTTCATGTGCGTCGACGTGCGTCCGATTCAAGCAAGCGACAGATGTTGAGGAGTCTGGAAGGAAAATGGAGACAGTCACAATACGCTTCCGACGTTAGGGCGGGTAGCGTTAAAACGTCTTTCACTGCGGTATCGAGCAGTACTAAGCTCGACAGTGTCTTAAGCGAGCGCTTGGATCAGCGCACGAATGTAACCGAACGTATAGGCTTCTTCGATACGACCGTCGCCTGGTACATGGTCGGGCACCACGATACCGTCGAAGCCCACTTGCCGCAATGCGCGCATGACGGCAACGAGATCGACGTACCCGTTGTCCGGGAAGGTCTCGTGGAAATTGGGAAGCGGCGCTGACGTATTCCTGAAATGGACTTGGTGAATGTGGCCGCTCGCGCCAAACTCGCGAATCGCTGCAACGATGTCTTCGCCGGCACCATCCGTTCCCGACATTTCGGACCAGGTCCCCACGCAGAACAGGATTCCGGCATGGTCATCGCCGCCCGCAATTTCGATCGCTCGACGAAACGCGTCGGTGCTACGGAAAATCCTCGCCACGCCTTGATGGTTGACGGGTGGATCGTTGGGATGCAATTGCAGATGCACACCAGCCGCTTGCGCCACTGGTAGAACGCGGTCGATGAAGTGGCGGTAGTTCGCCCACATTGTGGCATCGTCGTATGTATCGTCGAAAGCGTTGGGCAGCGCTTGGGCATCGGCATCCCGAAAAAGCCTGGTTTGCGCACCGCGAGACTCCGTTGTTCCCGTCTGGTACGCGCCACCGGTGTGCCAAGCATATGTGGTGTAACGTATTCCAAGCCGCCCCAGATCACGAATGAACTCGCAGAGGCGATCGATTACCGCATCCCGCTGCGGTAACCCAAGTGTGAATGCCGGCGCAGAATATAGATCGTCCAGCATGATCTCGTGGAGCTCGAAACCAGCGCCGACAACCTGGTCGCGGATGTCCCTTAGGCGCTCGAACGTTGCGTCGGGACTGTCGAGCCGTACTTCCATGGTGTCCACGCCCATGGTCCGCAAGTAGCGGAAGCGCTCTTCGGAGAAATCGTCTGGTCGCTGATGGCTTATGCCGAGTTTCATCGTGCTGCAGCCGTTACAACGTGTTTGGGGGCGCGTGCATCGGGTGACGTATCGCCGAATTTCGGAGTATGGTCCCAACGTGTCGTCACGAGATACTGTAAGGCCACTTTCGTCGCTTCGGGAGACGTGAGTCTCTGCAGTGCCTCGATAGACCAGCCATGCACAACTGGTTCTTCCAGCATCTGCGAGAGCTCTGGGATGCACGGTAGCAGGTTGTTGTGGTCGCGCGGACAACCTTCTTCGAGGTCGTCGAGGGTCACCTGCATGCGTTGATGGTAGTCGCTCGACAATGCCGAGGAGAGTATGACGAATCCTTCCCGGATAAAACCCTGCATGCCTTGATCATCGAGAAGCTGCGCCGCGGCGTCAGTCATTGAATGTTGTAATCCCTTGTTGGATGTAGAAATTGTGTCGGTGTCAAGTTTAAGTGTCGAACTTCCGTCCGGTAGTGCAACACGCGACGTTCGATGAGTCGTTACAGGTTGCGGGTATGAAGATGCAGGACCATCGGGAATCGGGAACGCCAAGCGAAATTACATTCTTGGTAACGGAGGGGAAAATCCCTTAGTAGATAAGCGTTCAGTTCGAAAACAAATACCCACGAACCAATTTCAGTTCTTTATCCATCGTACCGCAAAACCCCGTCCTTCATTCCGGGGAGCAGTCACATGACCACCATTTCAAGCGGTAGGTATCGGATTCAACGTCACATAACAATTCGCATATCGACGATGGCCGTAAGGCACGTGAAGTAGATGCGAGCCGGTCGGCTGTTCCAGAAGTTAGAGCGCTTCGAATTCGGCGTACGCCCTCGTATCTCGAGCAGTGATATCCATTGATGGCGTTTGTAGTGAGATTTCCCACTCGTAGCTGTGTTCGTCAAATATGATCGGTTGCGAAACCCGACCTGCAAATCCGCGCCTGACGAATGATTCACAACCTCGACTAAATTCAAGACCTGTCGCAAAGGCAATTTCGAACTCACCTTTGGGAAGACCATTGATGGTTCGACTTGAACTAGCTCCTACTAGAAATGCAACTACGACATCCTTATCTAGATTGATCACCTTGACGTATGCATCTTGATGTGTCGGATTACGAACCTGCAATAACATGAAACGATCCCGTGAAGGGATACCGTGCACAAGTTCGTCTGGTTCAACGGGAGCGCCTCGATGTGCACGACAATACGCTTCGCGCGCTTCACGACCGTTCCCCGGTCGATAACTCGCCTCGCTTATCCAACCCGTATTTCTGACTGGTGGCAAGCCAACCACCCATTCGATTTCAGCACGATTCGACTCTCGCTTCCCTAGCAAAAACGCATCGTCCCACTGTCTGAGGTTACCGGTCTCGTTAGCGCTTCGATCATTCGCGTCGAAAACACGCGTACTCGATTCCACGACGTACACTCGATTCGCAGCGCGAGTGACCCTACCGAACGCAAAGCGACGTACGCCTGCGTCTCGGATACCTTGTTTCGTCTCAGGCGTTAGTTCACTCTCGATTTGACGCGCCGCGTCGGGGGAAAACGATCGGTCGGTGCATCTATTCCGATAGCGAAGTACGCTTTCGTTGTAATCATGTATTTCCCAGTACTCCTTTTGATTGACTTCCTTCGCTTCTCCTGCCAGTAGGAGAACTTCGGATCGGCACCATCGTAGCTCTTCTGTCGACAATGGTCTGGTGCCTGGTTCGGGGATTTTTTGGTTCGTTTGAGCGAAGCTGAGTTCCGTAATTACGCCGGTGGTTACAAACAGACCTACGCAGAGCACCATCCATCTAAGCTGACAGGTACGCCGCCGCTTGGATTGAAGAATGTTGAAAAGCGACGTTTCGCAACGCATAGGTTTGAAATTCGCTATCGATAGACGGTTACGAACGTTGAAGCTATGAATGAGGTGGTGGCGAAAACTGACGAGCGAATGCGCTTGTGATGCGGTCGAAACGTCCCTTGACCATGCCAGGTGTCTCGGTGCCATCGCAGAAAATATGCAGTTCGTTTTCGTGTATCGCTCGAAGCACCAGTTCGCCGACGTATTTCGGTTCTAAAGCGTATTTATGGAGAGGGCTGTTCTTCTTTCGTTCAGCTATTGCGTCGAAATCGTCATCGTCGAGATCTGGGTAGAAAATTGACGTATCGACGATGAACGGGCAGAGCACAGATACCCCGATCTGATGCTGTTCAAGCTCAACGCTCATACACTCTGAAATAGCGACGACCGCATGCTTCGTCGCGCAATATGCAGTGGAACCAGCACCAGTGATCATGCCCATAATGCTGGCGGTATTCACAATGTGACCTTCGCGCCCACTCTCTACTAAGCGATTCGCGATCTCACGACCGCCGCGAATGACAGCCCAGAGGTTGACATCGAGAATCCGCTCCCAGCGACTGTCATCGAAAGTGTGAAACGGGCCACCAATACCGATACCGGCGTTGTTACAGCATATTTGAACGGGACCTAATCGTTCCTCGATTTCATCAATGGTCCTAGCGATTGCGTCGGCGTCGGCGACGTCGCAACGTAGCGCCATTACATTCTCGTTTATTTCTCGAAGTTGCGGTTCCACCCGCTGAAGTCGGTCTTCTCGGACATCAGCGATCGCTACCTTGATCCCTGCTTCTAGGAATGCCTTGGCCATACCCAGACCGATCCCATTCGCACCGCCAGTCACAAATGCCACTTTTCCGGATGTTTCCTTCACCTGAACGAACCTCATTTTTCTATCCACTGATTATGACATCGAAGTGTGGAAGTAATGGATAATTCAATACCCCTGTTGTCCACCCGTCAGTGTGTGTAGTCGACCCAGACGATTCATTTTTACAGTACTTGCGACTGTTCTATTCTTCGCACACACGCATTCTGCGAACGAACCTCAAACAACGTTAGAAGAAGACCCTTTTAGCGGATTGGTACTCGGTCAGAAAGACCGAGCAGCACGAAGCGCAGCGATGCGCGAACTTCGCGGTCCGCGTGTTGTTCCACAACCGACCTTAGCCGCAGCAGAAGCACGTCCTGCCTCAGGTCCCAGCTTGTTTACGTTGGCTCGAGATACATCGCTCTCGCCAAGATCGACAGCAGCGTCCAGTGATCGAAATACAAGTGTCGATTCGGCTTCTCGCTCCATACAGGATATACCGCTACAAGCATCTCGTGAAGCGGGTGTTGCGACGGGTTCAAATCGTGCTCGCGTGATCGACATTCCACCTCAGATGGATTTGGTTGAGCTTAACGGCGTAGATGTTGTAGTCGACGGTCATCTCGACGAAGAAGCATGGAACCGGGTGCCTGGATTCGAGAACATGATTGTTGTTTCGCCTGACACACTCGTTGATCCGGAATTTCGGACGTTGACTCGCATCTTCTACACCAAGCGTGGACTGTACGTCTCGGCGGACATGGAACAACCCGCCGATACGCTGGTACAGCGATTGTCTGCGCGCGATCAAGATCTAAACCGGGACGGTTTCGGAATCACGCTTGACACATCAGGGAAAGGTCTGTTCGGGTTTTGGTTCTCTCTCAACCTGGGCGGTTCAAAGGAAGACGGCAAGGTTCTGCCGGAACGGAATTTCAGTAGCGAGTGGGATGGTGCATGGCACGGCGCGAGCACCGTAACTGAAACCGGATGGACGGCGGAAATGTTTATCCCATGGTCCATCTTGGCGATGCCTCCTGAGGTTGGCAAAAGGAACATGAGTTTCTTTGTAAGTCGCAAAGTCGCGTTTCGCAATGAACGCTACGGATGGCCGGCGTTGCCATTTACGCAGGCGCGTTTTATGTCCGCGATGCAACCCATGGCGATGGAAGACGTTAACCCGAAACAACAGTGGGAACTATTCCCATACGCAAATACAAGTGCGGATGGGATACACGACGAAACGGATCGGAAAGTTGGCTTGAACTTTTCATGGCGTCCGGCACCCAATCTGCAGCTGTCCGGCGCTGCGAATCCTGATTTCGGGGCCGTTGAATCAGACGACGTTGTCGTCAATCTCACGGCATACGAAACGTTCTTCCCAGAAAAACGGTTGTTTTTCCTCGAAGGGTCTGAAGTGTTCGAGACCACGCCGAGGGGCACGCCTTTTCGAGGTAGTTCACGGGGTGGCGGCGCACGAGTTGCACCTTCAACCTACAACATGGAGCCGACCACGCTACTCAACACGCGACGTATTGGCGGGTCGGCGAAGCACTTGGATTATGAGGACGAGATTGACATACCGGGTCCTGAACTGAGCAAGCCTACCGATCTCCTCGGCGCCGTGAAATTAGTCGGACAAGCCAGTGCGTTTCGATTTGGCTTTCTCGGTGCGATGGAAGACGATGTCGAACTGCGCGGATCGAGAGAGGTATTGAATGAGACGGGCGAGCTAACGGAAGAGGACGTCATCGTATCAGCGCCTGGTCGCGACTTCGGTATCGCGCGTGTGTTGTGGGAACGGCAGTCAGGTACCGGTCGTCAAGCGCATGGACTCATCACGACGTTCGCCGATACACCTGAGTACGGTGCGACGGTGACCGGTTTTGACTCGCATTTCCTGACGCAGAATGGCAAATGGAGTATCGATAGCCAACTAATCAATTCACGAAAGGATTCAGAGACTGGGTACGGCGCTTTTGCTGACATACGCTATACGCCGAAACAAGGCATCTTCCATCGTCTCTCATTAGATTTCCTAGACGATACACTCGATGTTTCAGATCTTGGATTCTTGCGGCGAAACGACCTCCGAGGCTTCCGGTATGCAAGGTTTCACAACACATCTCGAAATCTACCGGACATGCTGCGGTCAAGGTCGATTGGTCTGTTCTTGTCGGGGCAAACGAACTCGAACGGTGATCTGATCCGTGGTTATCTCGGTACCGGCGTTGGGTTCTATTTCACTAACCAATCCGCCATTGATGTTCAGCTATCGGTTAGACCCAAGATAGTTGACGACCGCAGCAGCTTCGGCAACGGCAGCTTTGAAGCTGAAGAGACAAAGTTCCTCACTATCACTTACGGTTCGGATTCATCCAAGAAGTTTTCGTATTCGCTTCAAACGGGCGTGATCGATGAGGACCTTGGCGATCCGGCATACATCGGTGATATTGGTTTCACGTATAGCCCCCTCTCGCGTTTGCGCTTCGACTATGACTTGCGATATCGGGATAGCGAAGGCTGGCTACTCTATTCGGGGGATACCGATTTCACACGTTACTACAGTGAACAGCTTTCTCACCTTTTCAGCTTCGATTTCTTCATTTCCGCGAAGCAACAGTTTCGAGCTACGTTGCAGTGGACTGGGATTAACGCCACGGAACGAGATTTTTGGCGTATTCACGACCCCGATCAGATTGGGAAGCTTGAATCACACATGGACGATCCAGACGCGGATTCGGATGGTTTCACGATTTCCCGTTTAACGGCTCAAGTGCGCTATCGCTGGGAGATCGCGCCACTATCGGACCTATTTATCGTATATACACGCGGCAGTAACCTACCTAGCCTCGGTCATGCGGATTTTGATCATCTCTTTCGAGAAGCACTACGAGACCCAATCGTGGATGTCATCGTAGTAAAACTAAGGTATCGATTCGGTTCTTGATATGAACGACAGTGCTAGAGCTAGCGTCGTTCCTCATTCACTAACTTCCGAACCGCGTTAGCAGTTAAGGATCGCGGTTCTATTTCGGCGCTTATGAGTCTAATGCCAATCTGTTGAACTGCAGCATTAACGGGCGTTGGTATGCCATGCAGTCTGCCGAGCTGCACGATTTCACCGTTTAAATAGTCCGCTTCGATGTCGCCAGTAGCACGCAATAGACTCTGAAGAGTTGAACTACCATGGCGCTGAAAACCATCAACGGGTCCACCGCGTATATCACCACGATGTGCTCGCGCGGTATTGAAGTCAGCATATTCGATACCTGCTGCGTCGCAACAGTTGCGGGCTTCAGACTGCATCTCTAGGATAACGTCGTCTGGTCGCTCGATACATGCCGCATCTAATGCGTTAGTTAGATTCACCAATAATTTCGCGTATTTCTGCGCCATGATGTTGGGATCTGGGCGCGACACAAATCCAGCGGCGTGGATTGACGACGTAATACGTTCAATGGTCTCATCAGTTCCGCTGGGATAGCATCCAGCATCCAGATTACCTGCCCAGTTTTCCGCGAAATTAACGACGACACCGGGTTCGAGGTGCTCCGCGGGTAACCAGACGACCATCCCGTAGACGCGTGAGAATCTTCGAAGAGCCATACGTTCACTAGCCACACCATTCTGGCAACAGACGATGGGCGTGTTTGAGGGAGCG
The DNA here is from genome assembly GCA_026707905.1 of Gammaproteobacteria bacterium. Classification (GTDB taxonomy): domain Bacteria; phylum Pseudomonadota; class Gammaproteobacteria; order Pseudomonadales; family Azotimanducaceae; genus Bin55. The sequence goes on from JAPOVY010000094.1 coordinate 7,429, forward strand.
TACATTTGTAGGTCACGTAAAGCACCCTCCACATGTTGCGTCTTCATGCAGAGGATCACGACGTCGTCACTTTGTACGTGAATGTCACGAGCATGCTTAACGACGTCTATAGGTAGCGATTCATGAATCGTTGGCGAATGGAACTTTAGTCCTGACGCTTGTATCGCCTTGAAGTGCTCCCCACGGGCGACCAGCAGGACCTGTTCGCCACTGAGATGCAAACGAGCACCGATGGATCCACCAATTCCACCGGCACCATAGATGATAAATCTCATGTTCGTACTGACATGAGCTAGTTGTCGGTAACCACCTAGGCTTGCTGCGCTCGCATTTCTTCGATGGTCCTCACGTCGCGTCGCATCGCACCGTTCGACGTTGAATTGGACAAATCAGGTGATGATGCTAGTCGGCGTCTAGCGCCAGGAATCGCTTGCGTGTATTGAGGTAGCCATTCAGCTTGCGCGACCAACATGGCGTCGACCATGTGCCAGACCTCGGGAGGGTTACAGACCGCCCCTACGAGCGGGTCCAACAAACAGGCTTGTTTCAGTAGTTCAACATCGCCCGTCAAAGCGGCATCTTTCGCCATGCGCTGAACCTGAATGGAGTTGTTGCAGATCGCGGCGCAGCCGAGTGGTAAGTCCCCGTACTGAGGGATTGACATACCGTTTCGGTCGACGTAGCCGGGAACTTCAACAACGCAATCAGAAGGTAGATTCGTCACGGTGTGTTGATTTCGAACGTTGAAATGACCACGGTACGTTCGACCTGTCTCTATCGCCTCAACGATCCAGGATCCATGCTCATCACTTCGCGTCGCTTCTTCGAGCTTCCAAGGTTCCTCTTTGAGCCATTTCGGGAAATCTTGCTCGAACCAGTTTCGGTTTTCTGTACACACCCTTAGGTAACCCGCAGATTCACCATGAATCCAATGCGCCATCGAGGTCCACTCAGGAATCTCGTCGGGTCGTTTGCGGTACCACGGTACATATTCGGATAGGTGACCATTCGATTCCGTGCTGAAGTAACCGAAGCGACGGATGATGTCCATTCGTACTTTTTCATTTGCGGCTATATCGGGTGCAGCCTCAAACAGCGGAAGTAACTGCATTGCCATATCGACGCCTTCGTGAACAACGCGCATATACCAGGTTTGGTGATTTATCCCCACCGCGACGATATCGACGTGTTGCTTCGTGACGGGTTGATAGTCCACGTGATCTCGTTCCTTATCTTGATTAACGTGACGTTCAATCAACGCTGCGAGCAAGCCGTGCCCGCCCTGAACACCGTGACACAATCCGACGGTTTCAACAGCGGACTCGTCTAACGCGGCCCAAGTATTCATAGCCATGGGGTTGGCGTAATTCAGGAGGATTGCGCTAGGTTTGGCGAATTGTTCAATCTGGTGGCATAACTCGACGACCATCGGCACCGTCCGTTGCCCATACATCAGTCCGCCGGCACAGATAGTGTCACCGACACACTGGTCGATGCCGTAACGTAGTGGGATTTCGACATCCGTCTTGAATGCTTCAAGGCCGCCGACACGCGCTGTATTGATGACATAGTCTGCGTCGCGAAGAGCGACTTCGCGATCTTCAGTTGCAACGATACGGGCTGGAAGAGCGTTTGCTTCGATGTCTCGGCGACACAAGCGCACGACCATATCAAGATTCGTTGCACTAATGTCCTGAAAACGGAATTCCGTATCTCTAAACTCAGGGACCACCAAGAAGTCACGCAACAACCGTCGGGTGAAGCCGATGCTACCGGCTCCGACAATCGCAATCTTCAAGCTCATAGTTTCGACTCCAGTTTGAACTGATCCACAAATTTACCCGTTTCTTTACACCTGCGGTATTCCCACTCCCAAGGTGATTCGCGAAGGCGGTTGGGACCGTTGCGAATGTCGATCCCCATATCCGCGCTTTCGGGATAGTGACTGTAAATCATCACGCGACGAGGGTTGTCCGTCGGATTAGGTTCAGATGTATGGACGAGTTTTGCATGAAAGAACATCACGGAACCAGCCGGTGCGTCTAAGAACACGCCGGTACTTAGATCGACCGATCCGTCTGGTACCTCTAGTCCGTTGCGTACTCGATCGTGCGCGATATGTTGGTGGTGGGTGCCGGGAAACACGCGAATCGTTCCATTTCCTTCGTGGCAATCGTCTAACGTAATCGCTGACGAAATGATGTTGTCCGGATATCCGTTATACATGTAGTAAGCCCAATCGTTATGGATGGGAAACCGATCGTCGTCGACAGGAATTCGGAACTCACCCATCGCTCGCACTGGTTGCTTGTAGTTTAGTTTCTCTTCCATAAGTACAGGTTGCTCGCCCATGAGTTCGCCCATAGGCGCAAGTAAACGATCGTCCTCGGAAACTTTCGATAGAACTAGCGAAAGGTCGTTAATAGGCTGAATCTTGCGAACAATCAGACCGCCGTCTTCTCGTTTGCGAATGTCCAGCCGCCGACTTTGTCGTTGATTGCAGATCGAGGAATTTATGATCAACTCAAGTATGAAGTCTGCATCTTTCCGCATGCGAGTCACCTCATCGGAAGTGAAAACGCTGGGTAATACGAGAAAGCCGTTCGCGTCCCAATCTGATCGCTGCTCGGAAGTTAGGTGCACTGAGGTCATCATAGGGATGTATTGGACTGCGATGATGCGGTCGATTTACGACAAATTGAGTTTTTCCTTGCTCAATTACCTAGAAATCGTATGTTTCAGTTCACAGATAGATGCGATGCAAGAAACTCGAGAATCTCACTGCGTGCTCGTGCTTGGTCAGCGGGTTCTCGAAAACCATGTCCCGCACCCTCAAATATGCTCAGTTGACTTTCTGCGCCTACGCTAGTAAGCGTCTCGTGCATTCGAGTGCTGTTAGCTAGAGGCACCAGCTCGTCTGCGGTCCCGTGTAAAAGGAAGATTGGCGGATCCTCTGCGTCGGCAAAGTTAATGGGTGAAACGGATGAGGCTAGGGACGGTTCAAAGTCGAGTGCTGGAAACCGCTCGCTGGGTCCTACGATGTTCACAAGATCCACCGGAGGAAAGTAAGCGATTCCCGCCGCGACATGATTGGGAGTGTTCGAAACCGAATCAGTGGATTTGGCCGCCGCGCCGTCATCTGAATCAAGTGAAATCATCAAGGTCAGGTGGCCACCTGAACTAAATCCCATGACCGCCATGCGCGATGCGTCAATGCCGTAGTCTCCCGCGTGGTGACGAACGTGGCGTACAGCGTGTTGTACGTCAGCGACCGCATCCGGCACCTTGAAATCAGGTGCGCTACGATGTCGAATCGGGACGACTGTGTAACCGGCATCGAGCAGAAATCCAAAGCCCTGCTTGACGCGATCGATAGGTTGCTTACCACTGAACCAACCACCACTCGACATCAATAGGACGGCGGCGCCATTCGCGTTAGGTGCAGGAACGACGTCGTAGGAAACGTTGATACCATCACGCTCAACGTACACAATGTCCTCCTGAACCTCGCTTGCAGCTATCGCCAGCGAAACGAAGCACGCTATCGCACAACCGATTCGAGCAAATGAATATCGCTTCATCACTATATCCTTGATTTGAGTTTGCATGTTTGTCGTTAAGGAAGTTCTTTTCCGAACACGATACATGCACCGGCAGAGAACATTCCACCAACACCTAAGCAGACGGACACGTTGGCCCCGTCAACTTGAGCAGGTGCTTGACCGCGTACTTGGCGTACGCTCTCTTGAAGTGCAAACATGCCGTACATGCCCGTGTGCGTATACGACAGTCCACCGCCGTTAGTGTTTAGAGGTAATCTGCCTCCGGGTCGAGTGTTACCTTCCTCGATGAATGGACCTGCCTCGCCGCGTTCTACGAATCCCAGGTCTTCGAGCCCAAAAATTGGCAGATGAGCGAACGCATCGTAGACCATCAGGTGGTCTACATCGGCATGCTTGACGCCAGCCGCTTTCATGGCGTCGCCACCAGCGATTCTGAAGTTTCTCGAGCTGGTCAGATCAGCCATCTGACTGATCATCGGTGACTCCACGCTCTCACCTGTTCCCAATATGTAAACGGGTGGTTGAGGGAAATCCTTCGCTCGTTCCGCACTGGTGAGGATAAGTGCACCGCCGCCGTCTGTCACGAGGCAGCATTCCAACAGGTGGAATGGGTAAGCGATCACCCGTGAAGCGAGTACATCGTCAACCGTGATCGGATCTCGATACATAGCTCGAGGGTTCATACCCGCCCATTCGCGTTGCGCGACTGCAGCTGAAGCTAATTGCTCGTGCGTCATACCGTACTGCTTCATATAACGTAACACGCCGATACCGAACAGCGTGGTAGGACCCATTGGTCCATATGGCATCTCGAACTGACTGGCGAACGAAGCTGCACCGCCGCCGCCACCACCGCGTCCGACACCGGACCGGCCACTTTCGCCGTGGGTGATTAATACGGTTTCACAGTAACCCGCTTCAATTGCAGCGACGGCATGACGTACATGGATCAAGAATGAGCAACCACCGACTGACGTACCGTCGATCCAGTGAGGCTCGAGTCCTAGGTAGTGCGTTAGGTCGACCGGTGACGCACCCGCGGTTGCAATCCCGTCAATGTCGCTCACGGAGAGTCCCGCATCCGCTAACGCGTTAAACGCACCGTCTGCGTGAAGCTGCATTTGGCTGAGGTGTGGGATGCGACCTAGTTCCGTTGTTTCGGAAGCGCCGACTACTGCTACCGTCATGATCCTTCTCCGACGGGTCTAAAGAGCGGTACCGTGATTTCGTCAGACACCTTTTCAAAAGTGACTTCGAGCGGCATATCAAGCACGAGCGCCTCTGGTGTCTGCTCGCAATCGACGATGTTGCTCATCATCATGGGACCTTCATCGAGTTGGACGATGGCGATTGCATATGGACTTTCGAAAGACGGGTGTTGGCGATGATTGATCGTATAGCTGATCAGTTTAGCCTTACCGCTCGCTTCGAAAACCTCAATGTTCGAAGAGCCATTTTCTGGGCAGAACGCGCGAGGCGGGAAATACACAGTGCCGCAGTCTGTACAACGCTGAAGTAGAAGCTTGTGGTTCCTTGTTCCTTCCCAGAAGTGCGCGGTGTCAGGGGTTGGCGTGGGTGCATAGCGAGGCCGTAAGCCTTCTTTGCTCATAGTCCGTAATTCCTAGGGATAAGTGATTAGCAGCGGTAAGCGCCGCAAGACGCGGAAGTATATTGCCGGGTCGTGCGCGAGCGACTAGGCGTTGAATACTGCTAATCGCCGGATTAATGTGTGCCGCCAGTCCGCTGAGGAATCGCCAATTGCGATGAACGGGTTGTTGATGACACTCTCACCGACGTTGTAAGTTAGTGAGTCGCCTTGCAACGACATGACAAGCCCACCCGCAGCATGGAGAACGGCCTGTGCAGCAGCAGTGTCCCACTCGGACGTACCACCAGGCTGGATATACAAGTCTGCTTCCCCTTCCGCGAGAGCGAGGAACTTCAGACTGCTGCCGCGAAAGTCCCGTTTGATAGGGCCAACATCCTTTTCAAGATCGATCAGAAACTGTTCCGCTTGCGGATTGGCGCGTCGACGACTTTGCACACTTCTTACGCTCTCGGTTTTTATGGCGCGTGTTGTTATCGGGAGTTCGTCAGCGTTGACGATCTTCACGGCGCGTTGGGATTCGACATCGCCGAAATAGACGGCTTCTGTCGTCGGTCGTCCAACGACGCCTATACGTGGATTGTTAGAAACGACAAGTGCGATATTCACGGTAAATTCGCCATTACGTTTCACAAACTCCTTCGTCCCATCCAGTGGATCAACTAGCCAATATTGCGCCCAATTCTTCCTTTCCTCGAAGGCAGGAAGGCTGGATTCTTCCGACACGATAGGAATCGTCGAATCTAGACGCAAGAGCCCATTGACGATGACGTCATGTGCGCGTCGATCCGCTTCCGTAATTGGTGTATCGTCAGTCTTACGGTCTACGTCGAAGGGCGTGTTGTAGACATCGAGAATCTGTGCGTGCGCTGCCCTGACGATCTGGATTAAATCTGATTTGAGCGATTTATCTAGCATGGCGATACCCGCACCATCCGTGCACGTTGAGGCGGTTTAACCGGCGGCGATTAACGTTGGTTCTTCTGGATAGTTGCCTTGTAAGGCAACTTCCGCGATCTTAAGCGTTGCAATCGATCGCGCTTCGGACAACTCGTGACTGAAGATGAGCTCGTCAATACGATCGAGAGGCCACAACACTACCTCAAGCGGTTCTGGTTCATCACCAGGCAGCGACTCAGGATATAGGTCAGTTGCCAGCATTACGTGAATTGAAAATCCCATCTGCCCCGGAGCGAGAGATAGTTCTCTCAGGTGCACGATGGATCGCGCCCCAAATCCCGCTTCTTCTTTGAGTTCACGGTTCGCGGCGAAAGCGAATGACTCACCAAGATCCACCCGACCCTTAGGTAGTCCAAGCTCGTATTTGTGCAAACCTGCCATGTATTCGCGAATGAGTACGACTTCTTGGTGTTCTGTAACCGCACAGACGATGACGGCCTCACGTCCGCGTTTGGGTAATCGTTCGAAAGTTCGGGTTTCACCGTTGGAGAAGCGTAGATCGAGCGATTCAATGCTGAATAGTCGACTTGACGCAACGATTTCAGAGTTTAAGATCGATGGCAGTTTCAAGAGTTTGTGTAGTAACCGAATCAGTCAAAGCATACGTGAGAAGTCAAATGAGGTTTATCCGATATCGTGATTTGAACGTTCAGATCAATCGATCTACCTTGAGTCTTAAGATAGGTGTTCGGACTCCATATGGAGTCTGAGTCGTCACAATGCAGAGACATGGAACGCTCGTAGGGAATGAGAATCGACAAGTGGTTGTGGGTCGCACGTTTTTTCAAAACACGCAGTAAAGCGAAAGAAGCGGTCTTGGGCGGAAAGGTCCATGTCAATGGTGAACGCACGAAGGCGGCTCGCGACGTACAGATCGGCGACAAACTTGAGATCAGTCGTGGCTATGACAAGGAAGTGGTCGTCATTACCGGTTTAGCCGAACGGCGAGGCAATGGCGCAGCTGCACAAGCACTTTATGACGAAACGGAGGAGTCTATAAATCGACGACTTGAAGAAGCAGCGAATCGTCGGATGGCACGAGCGGGTCTTGCGACGCCGAAGTTAAAACCGACGAAAAGTGCACGCCGAGCATTGCGTGAATTGAAGCAGAAACCAGCGTGAAAAGGACTGCCTTCCGCTCTCATTCACCAGATCAATACCTTAAAACCCGCAAGTAGAATTCTGCCGAATCTCGCCCCTCGTAGGCCAAGACCATAAGAGCTATTGACCTCCCTGCGAACCGTTTCGAACTGAGCTCCACAGTGTTGGCAGAACTTGCGATCGAACGACGCGAGGCGCAACTTGCGAATAGTGGCGCATTGGTCGTCATGACGGGCAAGCGCACAGGTCGTTCACCAGCGGATCGATTCATCGTTGATGAACCGACGACGCGTGACAAGATTGCTTGGGGACCAATTAATCAGCCGTTTGAACCCGCGAGGTTCGATGCTCTCTGGCACCGGGTAGAGGGATATTTAGACTCCCAAGATGCGTTTGTCGCTGAACTACACGTCGGGGCGCATGTGGACGCATACCAGCCTATTGAAGTAACAACGGAACTGGCATGGCACGGGGTGTTTGCACGCTCGATGTTTATCGAACCAGTGTCCTATAACCCTAAAAACAAGGAACCGTGGCAGCTACTCAGCGCACCTGGTTTCGAATGTGTACCCGAACGGGATGGTACCAACTCAGATGGCGCCGTCATATTGGATTTCAAAGGACGTCGAGTGTTGTTAGCGGGGATGTATTACGCCGGTGAAATGAAGAAAGCCATGTTCTCGGTGCAGAACTTCCTTTTGCCTGAAGACGACGTGCTACCAATGCACTGTTCTGCGAGTGTCGATACAAACGACAACGTTGCGTTGTTTTTCGGGCTTTCGGGGACAGGCAAAACCACACTATCGGCGGACCCAGAGTACTTTCTCATCGGCGACGACGAGCACGGATGGGGAAACGGTCGGGTTTTTAATCTAGAAGGAGGTTGCTATGCCAAATGTATCAACCTTTCGAAAGAGAATGAGCCAATGATTTGGAATGCGCTGTCGTTCGGCGCGATACTGGAGAACGTCGTTCTTGATCCAGAAACCCGTGAACCTGATTACATGGATTCCAAGCTAACTGAAAACACTCGTGCGTGTTATCCGCTTGAACGAATTGAGAAACGCATCATTGAGAATCAAGGGCAAGAACCGCATGTCATTATTTTTCTGACGTGCGATGTTAGCGGCGTGCTACCACCTGTGTCGATTTTGACGAAAGAAGCTGCGGCATACCACTATCTATCTGGCTATACCGCAAAAGTTGGCTCTACCGAAGTTGGTTCCACCGAAGCATATTCCGCCACCTTCTCCGCGTGTTTTGGAGAAGCATTTCTTCCACGACCGCCTCGCGATTACGCAAACTTACTCATGGATCGGATCGAGTCGTTCGGGACGCGAGTGTTCCTGGTTAATACGGGTTGGACTGGTGGCGGCTATGGTGAAGGACACCGCTTTGCAATTCCGGTCACGAGGGCGATCATCCGAGCTATTCGATCCGATTCGATTGACACAAATGATGTGGTGCACCTCGAAGCGTTAAATCTTGATGTGCCTCGTCACGTTGACGGCGTCGATCCTAAGTTGCTTAATCCGCGCGACACTTGGTCTGACAAAGACGCCTATAACGTCGCTGCGAAGGATTTGATTGTTAAATTTAAACGGAACTTTCAAAAATTCGACGTTGATCCCGCGATTGGCGCGGCTGGTCCGTCCTAACTACGCCTCCCTTCGGGGCGTTCCCTATCTAAATCACACCTAAACGTACATTGTCGAGTCTTGAACTCAGAATGCGTGGATTGCAAGGCAATCTCGCGCTCGCTCGATTCAATCATGGTATTGAACGCGAAGCTTTGCGTATTACGCCTTCTGGCTCCCTAGCGTTAACGCGCCATCCGGCAGCTTTCGGTGCCCCACTCACGCATCCGAAGATTACAACCGATTTCAGCGAAGCACAGTTGGAGTTAATCACGGGTGTGCATGAGAGCGTCGAATCATGCGTCGAGGAATTAGGAGACATCCATACATTCATCCATCATAAGCTTGAGGAGGAGCTCTTGTGGCCTGCGTCGATGCCGTGTGGGATTTCCGCGGACGACGCAATTCCCATCGCTCGATATGGAGATTCAAACACCGCAAGATTCAAAGAGATTTATCGAGAAGGTCTGGGTCATCGCTACGGTCGGGTAATGCAGACCATTTCCGGAATTCACTACAACTTCTCAATTCCTGAGGCGATATGGGACGTCCTCGCAAAGATCGACAGCACGTCTTCGAACCGAGCTACACGAGACGATGGTTACTTACGCTTGATGCGCAACTTCAGAAAACACAGCTGGCTTTTGATCTATTTGTTTGGCGCGTCACCTGCGGTCTGCGCCTCTTTCCTACGAAATAAAGAACATAACCTACAGCGCTTGGACCCAAGTACGTGCTACCTGCCTTTCGCAACTTCTTTGCGCATGGGGCCACTCGGTTATCAAAGCCAGGAACAGAGCTTGCATCGAATCGTGTACGACTCGCTTCCTAAGTTCATCGACTCGATGGTACCGGCTCTTACACATGCTCATCCGCGATACGCGAGGATTGGAATTCGCGATGGCGATGCATACAACCAGCTGACCGATGCATTACTGCAAGTTGAAGCTGAACTCTATGCCACGATACGTGCAAAGCGTAAAACTCAATCCGCTGAACGAGCACTCTTGGCGTTGCGTCGCCGGGGGATTGAGTATGTTGAAGTACGGTGTCTCGACGCAGATCCTTTCGAGCCATTGGGTATCAGCATAGAGACCGCGAAATTTATGGATGTTTTTCTGATCCATGCACTCTTGTCGCCAAACGACGGTGAATCGGAAACCCAATCCGTACGCAACTTTGATAACCAGCTGAACACGGTTCATAGTGGTCGTGACCCGGAGCTTGAATTGGCGACAGCGGACGGTCGGCGCAAGTTGGTCAACTGGGCACGCGAGATTCTCGAAGAGTGTAGGTTGGTCGCGACGCTCCTTGATGAAGTGAACGATGGCCACGACAGTCAGTCGTTGGTCGAGCAGCAAGTCGAAAAAGTAAAGGATGCTTCGCTCACACCGGCCGCGAAATTGCATCGATTAATGGTTGATCGAAAACAACCGTTTGCCTCACTTGGGTTAGAGATGGCATTTGAACACCACGAGACCATGATGCAGCGCAACTTATCAGCGGAGCGTCAATCTAGCTTTGAAAACCTCGCGCGCCAGTCTGTAGACGCCCGAGAAGCCATCGAGGCGGCCGATGAGAAGCCGTTTGAGGCGTACCTTGCGGACTACCTTTCGCTCCGTGAAGATTCATGAACTACCTTCTACACTGTTGGTTGGGTCGCGCTGATCCGGGATTGAAAGCTGGCGGCTTTTTAGGCGACTTCGTAAAAGGCACGCTTGAAGATGACATTCCGCCCGATCTTCGACGCGGGTTACAGTTACATCGACATATCGATGTTCAAAGCAACCGATTACCTAGCATGCGTGGCACCTATCACAGATTCGGCGACGGATTGCGTCGCCCAGCGCCGATATTGCTCGATCTAATGGCTGACCATGTCTTTGCGAAACATTGGGCGGAATTCGGAACCGGCGAACTCGCTGATTTCACTCAAAGCTGCTACGACGCCATCGAAGGGTTTGAAATACCTGTCTCCGCGCGACGGTTCTATGACCATATGCGTCACACTGACCTGCTCGCGCGCTATGCAGAGCTTGAGGTCGTCGAGGACATCATGGTTCGCATCCTTAAGCGTCTTCGCTTCAGTGATATGGAACAAAATCTCTCACGACGACTTCGCGAAAATGAGATAGAGTTCAGAACTGATTTTGAAACCTATTTCCAAGATTTACAGGCTGTCACGGCCGCTTGGCACGAAAAAGCAAACTCTGCGCCATGAATATGACGTGGCTCGGGCAACTCACGAGTAGAGACTGGCTACTCGCAATCGTCTTTTCTGGGAGCGCGTTCCTTGCCGCTGCAGTCCTGATTCAGGTAAGCGCTTGTTCGCTTTGCATGACCCAACGGCTTTTCATGGCGTGTGGCGTGGTCGTGATCGCAATAGCACTCATTCACAGACGGGTGCCTTTGGTCTATCCAATTCTGGCATTACTGTTTTGGATCGCGGGTTGCTTGGTCGCGTTCAGACAGCTTTGGATCCAGTACGTACCCGGAGCGGCAACGAATTGCGGTCCTGGTATTGATTTCTTGATTGCGAACGAGTATCCGCTTTCAAGCATCGTCAGAACGATGTTAACCGGATCCGGCGATTGTGCTGAACCTTCAGTCGTCCCACTTCTCGCACTGGTTGGCTTTTTAATCTTGCTGACGATGCTCTTCATGCACGTCAGATCGAGAGATTCTGTCTAGGAAACGTACTAGCTGCGATGCTTCAACTGAACCACGTTTGGTTCGGCTTTGACGAAGAGTTCCTGTTCGAGGATCTTTCGCTCGTTATCCATACGGGTCACAGAGTCGGCGTCATTGGAAGAAATGGTGTTGGCAAGACAACCGTTTTTAACCTGATTCGTCACGTTCACGTTCCGAACGAAGGCGATGTCGTGGTTCCATCGCGTTGGCGGGTTGCGTGGCTGCGACAGGACATGCCTTCGACCGACCGGACGGCGTTGGCATTTGTGGTCGACGGCAACCACGAGTTACGCTTGATTGAGAAGCAAATGCAGGAAGCGGAAGCGCGTGACGATATGAACGCATATGCGGATTTGTTCGATTCGTACGGCGCGCTTGGTGGGTTTCAAGCTGAGGCACAAGCTGGCATGATCTTGGCAGGATTGGGGTTTAGCGCTGATGACTTCCACAAGCCCTACAGCTCATTCTCGGGAGGGTGGCGAATACGCCTAAATCTCGCGCAAACGTTGAGCCAGCCGTCTGAGCTTATGCTGCTTGACGAACCTACGAATCACCTCGACCTTGAAGCCACCGTTTGGCTGCAGAAATGGATCGCTCGGTATCAAGGAACAATGTTGTGCATATCGCACGACCGCGAATTCCTCGATCAAACCGTTGACGAAGTCTTCCATCTCGAAAGGAAGAGCGGCGTCTTGTATCAAGGTGGTTATTCGTCGTTTGAAAGGCAGGTTGCAGAACGCCTCGAGTATCAAGGGAAGGTGTTTGAGCAACAAGAAAAGGAACGGAAACGGATTCAAGCGTTCATCGATCGTTTTCGTACATACGCGTCGAAAGCGAAGCAGGTTCAAAGTCGCGTCAAGTTGCTCGAAAAAATGAGAGCGACCGCGCCGTTACGGGCGCTCTCGCCGTATAGGTTTACGATCGAAGCACCTGGAAAGATGGATCGACCGATGCTCTCGATGGATGACGCATCGCTTGGATACGGTGCACACGTTGTCCTCGACAACGTCACCGAACGAATCTATCCAGGCGATCGAATCGCGTTGTTGGGTTTAAACGGTGCCGGAAAGAGTACGTTTCTAAAGTCCTTAGCGGGTGAATTAGATTTACTGTCTGGTTCCCGCGAAAGTGGCATGCACACGACGATCGGTTATTTCGCGCAACATCAGCTCGAGCTGCTTGACGAGACGATCTGCGCGTACGATCACGTGATTGCGGACGGCTCGGTTTTAACTCAGCAAGCACGTAATTTCCTTGGGTATTGGGGATTTCACGGCGACGATATCTTTCGACCCGTCTCATCATATAGTGGCGGCGAAAAGGCACGCTTGGTTCTTGCTTTGATTACACGGCACAAGCCATCACTATTGGTTCTCGACGAACCAACGAATCATCTCGATCTTGAAATGCGAGAAGCGTTAACGTCGGCACTAAATCAATATGAAGGAGCAGTGCTGATGGTCGCTCACGATCAACAGCTATTGCGAGAGTGCGCCGACGAATTCTGGTTGGTCAAAGATGGTGCGATTACCCATTTCATGGGCGATTTGGATGACTATGAAGCGATGGTGTCACGCGCTGTCCAGATTGAATCAACGAAAAGTAAAAAGCCAGATCGATCTCGCAAAGAGCTGCGAAGGGAACGAGCGCTTGAACGAGAGAATCGAAAGGAGAGTGTTCAGCGAAGGAAGGAACTAGAGCACGCGATCCATGAACTTCAGAAAAAACTGAATGAAATGTCGGAGCTGCTTGCTGATTCTGACGCTTTAAGTGAGATCGCTAACAGCGAGCTGCAAGCGATCTTTGCGAAGTATGGGCGAAGACGGAAGAAGCTCGAGGATATGGAAGAAGAGTGGGTCGCACTAGCAGCTGACGACTGACGTAGCGGCTAGTGCACTGCCGCTTCATACTTCTAATTCGGATCGACCAAGGTGAACTACCAGACTTGCCGATTGCGCGATCGATCTGACTGACTGGAGAAAATCCTGACCTCGCGTTCGAGACGTAAACCTTCAAGTGTTTCGTCAATCGTTAACTCAATTGATTTGCCGTCTCGTTGCACCGTTACGGATCCGCTAGCATCTTTGAGTTTTTCATGCAGCTCATGAGAACTCGCTACGTCGTGATCTCCGACAGCAACGATCACATCACCTGCCTCAAGGGCACTTTCGTCGCTGGCTTTCAATACAAGCACACCAGAATCTACGCCGAAATAGCTTCCGAGCTCTGGATTGAGATCAGTAACTTCAACGTCACTTTTGTCATCTCGGGGCACGTTCCGATTACCCCACGGTATCCGATCGAGCCACCCATCATTTCGATCGGCGCGCTCTTGTCGATACTCGAAATAAGGCAGGTCTTGGCGGTCACCAAGCCTTCGATCGATCCAACCTAACATCGGCGGACGCGAATGTGTTTCTACTGTGTATTGAAGTTCTTCGTCTCCTCTCATCACGGTTAAGATGACTTTCGCGCCAGGTTCAATTGTTTCAAGATATTCAATCACGGTTGAGGCAGTTGCCAAGTCGCCGGTCAAGTCTTGCGCGTCGATTGCGATCAATACGTCGCCTTCTTCTACGCCGCTGTCTTTGGTGTTTGATTGTGACGCGAATCCAGCGATCAGCAACTGGTTGTCGTTGCTCTGTTGGAGAAATACGCCGAGAGACGCGCGACTTTGTGTGCCAAGGGCATCGAAACCGCGTATCGAAGGCAATCCATCTTCGCGCAACCGTTCCTTGAGTTCGTGGATTTCCTCCATACTCTTATGAAGTTCTTCGCGAATTTCTTCGACGGCGGTTTCCCAATCACTTTGAGCCGCAGAAATCGAAATTCCGACGAGGATGGAACAAACCAATAGTGTCAATTTGTGCATCTGCTTAACCCTACTGCGTTGAAAACATCACGGTGAAATTGACCAATGTGGTCAACATCAGAGAGTTAAACAAGTAGAAACGAACATAGTTCAATTAAGGCGATTAGAGAACATTGAAGCGCGAGTGATATCTCGCGCTTCAATGCAGAACTATGGCTAATTAAGGCGTTTTAGTTATATGAGTTTGCGCTCTAACGTTAACCCGCCGCTTCTTGTTGAGGTTGTTCGTAGATCGACTGCTCTTTAGCCGACTCTTCGCTAACTTTGCGGCCAAGTGACACAAAGGTTGGGATTTCGTCATCTTCTAGTTCGCGCATCGTGATCTTCCGTTCCATCGCCTGTTCGAGATAAGGTGCCAGCTCTTCCATCTTCTGTCTCTCACGATCCTCAGCTCTTTCCTTGAATTCTGGCATGACCTCTTTCGCGAAGATTTCAAGCGACTCGCAGATGTGTTCGTGTTTATTACGACCTGCTTGCTGAATGAACGTGACTTGGTCGACGTTGCACTTCTCAAATTTGAGCAAGTGTTCGCGTAAGTCGTCGGGCGTGCCTATCCCACCTGCACTACCTGCTAGCGATTGCGTGATGTCCATCGTTTCTGTATTTGTCATGCGCGTCGCTTCGAACTGCTGCCACAAATCCGTCCGACCTGGCGTATGTTCGCCAAACGCATACAAGCTACCCAGCGCAAAACCAAAAAACTCAAATCCGTTCAAGCCGCGTTTGATCGCCGTTTCCCGGTCGTGATGACACGAGAAGCTTGACACCATGCAGATGTTTGGATTGATTGCATGCCCAATCGGTACGCACTCTTCTGATTTGATGATGCTGTAGTACTCTTCGACCCATTCCGTAGCCTCCGCAGGATCGACGAACGCAAATGTGAGAGCACCGATTCCTAGGCGCGCCGCCATACGAATTGTTTCACGTTGCGAACAGGCAACCCAAAGTGGGGGATGAGGCCGTTGTACTGGTTTTGGCACAATGTTCCGGCAAGGCATTTCAAAGAATTGCCCTTTGTAGCCGGGATAGGGGTCCATTGCGAGCATGTTGGCGATTTGCTCGACCGATTCCATGAAAATCTTTCGTTTCATGTGAACCGGAATCTGAAATCCACCAAGTTCTAGCTCTGCGGACGATTCGCCGGTACCAAAATCCACACGACCGTTCGAGACGAGGTCAAGTGTTGCGATAACTTCGGCGGTTCGGGCCGGATGGTTGTACTGTGGGATTACTTGCCGGATACCGTGTCCGAGACGAATGTTCTTCGTACGTTGCGAACATGCTGCAAGGAAGACTTCTGGTGCGGACGAATGGCTGTATTCCTCCAGGAAGTGGTGTTCAACCTCCCATGCGTAATCGATACCTAGTCGATCGGCTACCTCAACTTGCTCAAGGGCGTCGTTGAATAACTTTTGCTCGTCACCGTCGTTCCATGGTCTTGGCAGTTGGTGCTCGTAGAAGATGCCAAATTTCACTTAGTTTTTCTCGTCTGAATTTGGACGGGCGATTTTAGCGGATTAGTCGCATTGATTACGACTTGAAAGTCTTGGAGTTCCATCCAAATTCTTCTATATCGACTGAAAAGAGCACAGAGGGAGGGTCCGTTGCCACTTCCGGAGCGTGAGCTTCAACACGATACTCTGGGCAAGATACTTGTGAATTTAGTCTTCGGCATTCGACAACTCATGCCGTTTCAAGGCTCGACCTATCGTCCCGACGAATACTTCAAAAGTACGGGCGATCTGCCGCATGCTGTCGCCTTGTTTACGCATCCGGTATATCGATGCTTCCTGTTCTTCAGTCAGACTTCGAGGTCGACCTCCAACACGACCTTGTGCACGAGCCGATTTCAAACCCTCTATGGTTCGCTCTCGAATTCGTTCTCGTTCAAATTCCGCCAACATTCCCATGATCTTAAAACTCAGTCTTCCATTGCAGGTTGTGGTATCGAAGGACTCGTTAAGCGAGAGCAGTTCAACTCCTTGCTGCCCCAATTGGTCGGCAAGGTGCAATAGATCAATCAGTGAGCGCGACAACCGGTCGAGTTGCGTTACGATCACGACATCGCCTTCGCGGACATATTCCAGCAGCTTTCCCAATTCGGTGCGATCGCGCGTGGTTTTCCCGGATGCCTGGTCCTTGAAAATCTTGTAGCATCCAGCTTTCTCGAGCTGATCTAACTGAGATTGAAGGTTTTGTTCTTGCGTACTTACTCGCGCGTAGCCGATCATGTGAGTCATACTGTCTCTTTATCCTACCTTGTTTTTTGGAGTGTTTTGAACGTGACTTTTGGAGCGTTGCACCGATTCGCCTAAGAGTCACTTCTAATGGCGACTCTGGGCGGTCGCTTGCAATGCGTTTGTCGTCTTGTACAATAAGAATGGTTTTTAGTACATCTAATAGGTGATAATAACACAACTAATGTTTTAAATACTAGTATTATCGTCTCAAAATTGTCACATTTATCCTATACAAAGATATGTCAATATAGCTAAAACCTCTCTATCAGTTTTGAAGCTAGTTTTCGTAACGTTTGACGCTAGCTCTTTCAGCGTCGCCCTTGCCCAGTTCTGGCAACGTTTGCACGTAGTCTAAGAGAAGCTCGTCCGTGAGAGCTCATCCACTGTGTCAAAACCATCGTTTTCCACAACGAGATTTTTCATGCAAGTGATTACTCAAACGTTCCTCGCGCTCATTTCAATTGACCTGTTCGACGCGGTGCTACCGCCTGAAGATTGGACATCTACCGACGATTGCCCCGAAGACGGGATCTGTTGCTACCACTTCAGCGGCGGAGGGCAATCATGATGACTTTGTTCTCGCGTTTTTCAAAGCGACCCATACAACTTGGCATGGTCTTCGCGCTTCTAAGTACGACGCTCATTCTCCCTCCTTCGCTATTGCCTGACTTGGTTGCCAAAAACACGACAGCTCAAGCTTTCATCGTTGGTTGCGACTACACCTTTATCGGCATTGGCGGTGATTCAGATAACTTCACTTGGCCTCCCCGCGACAGCGATGGCGACGGTGCTCCTGATTGTTGGGATCCGTGTCCGTTAGACCCAGATCCTTTGTGTGGTCTCGTAGACTATGGAGCCCTCTGTAAAGCTATGGCTTCATTTATGGGAGCCATGGGCCTTTGGGGAACTCGTGCGCCTCATCCAGCAGGGAAAGCGGCAGGTGTAGCGTTAGAACTCTCTGGCGTCGCAATGGCAGAGTTTTGCAGAAGAAAGTACGACGGATAGCGTAAAAAGTGCCGATAATACTTTCCATGGCATCTCAGAAGCAGAAGTTACAAGGTTATGGCGTACTGGACCTTGTGATGGCGACTGTGATGGCTGCAGCGAGTCTATGGATTGGAATAGAAACCGTATTAGGGCTTCTCTTTCTTCTCATTGCACTTTTTCATTTCGGATTCTTCTTAAACAAGCTCCGGAAATTGTTATTCCCCGCCTCGAGTTTCCGGGAACCGTAGAACCAAGCGTGACACGCTAACGTGTCGATTACCTGGAGGGTCTGAGGGAATCGATTTTCCAGGTAATTCAATTCTGTAGTGACTCCTCATCGTGTACAACAGGGATGGCTATTGAGACAATTGTTACACGATAGTTCTATACGGGCGCACAGGACAGGGTATGCGCAGGTTTAGGGGGACAGTTTATATGCAGTATTTAACTTAAGAGCATGCAAATGACTGAACCTCGAAAGAAAGGCCGTCAAGGTCGTCGCTACAGTGACGAATTCGAGTGCGAAGCAGTGCAGTTGTTGACGAGCACACCGGCATCCGCGGCGCATAATCCCGCGACGACGGCACTTTTTGATGCGTTACCGATTGATTTCGGATATGCGATCAAGTTCTCCAGGTCTATGGACTGTCCCTCAGAAGCGATTTGCTGTTAGAGAAATTTCGAGATTTGAGGTCGGTCGTGATGCGGATCGAAACCTTCCGGGCGACGCTGTTCGAGATAGTCCAATTAATGATTTCGGATTCCACATTCGTGGAAGACAGCGATCCGCCTCCTTGCTCGGAGGAAAACCCCTGTGAAGAACTTATAGACGGTATGTTTTGACCTGTGCTCCAAGGTAAGGTTTACGAGAAGCCTTACACCACGAAAAAGGAGCACAGGCATTATGGATATTACATCAGCAGCATCCGGGCCTATCGCGTGACGAAGGGGATCGCATGGCGACGCCGATACACGTTGGGCTGGATGTACACAAAGATACGATTGCGATTGTGGTTGCCATACTTCCGCGAGACGATTCCGCACTACAGGTGATTGAGTGCGGCAACGTGGCGAATACGGCTGCTGCGATGAAGAGAAAGGTGATACGTCTAGCCGATGAGCTTGGGCCGGGATTGCACTTCATCTACGAAGCGGGTCCGTGAGGTTATGCACTGTTACGACGTTTGCGCGATGGTGGGTGGCCGTGCGAACTGGTTGCACCCTCTGCGATACCGAAGAAACCTGGTGATCGCGTTAAAACCGATCGACGCGACGCACGATCATTAGAGCGTTTGAGCGCCGCCGGGTATCTGGAACCGCTCTGGGTTCCGGACCCGGCACAGGAAGCGTTACGTAACCTCATTCGCGATCGCCGGGATGTCAAGGACCATATCCAGCGCCAACGTCAACGCGTTCAGCATTTCTTGCTGCGACATAAAGGCGTTATGAAAGCACGAAGTGGACGGCAAAGCATCGCGCGTGGCTGTCTGATCTGAAATTCGTCGAGTCGGCCGATCAGATCTCGTTACGCACCAAGCTCGACATCATGGTCGATCTTGAACGACGACGCGCGGCGCTAGAATGCGACACCGAGCACGAACTCCAAGCACGACTATGGTTGCCCGTGGTCGCGTCGTTGCGCGCCTTGCGAGGAGTCGACCGCCTAACCGCCGTCACGCTGATGGCGGAACTTGGTGATCTGCGTCGCTTTCCCACCGCGCGGCAGTTCATGGCGTACTTAGGATTGACGCCCAGCGAGCACAGCAGTGGTGGCAAACGCCAGACGGGGGCGATCACGAAGACGGGTAATGGCGTCATACGACGCCTGTTGACCGAAAGCGCGTGGACGTATCGTCATCCGGCTCGCGAGACCTATCACCTTCAACGCAAAGCGGCCGATTCCTCCGATTATGCAAAAGCACGTGCATGGGCAGCTCAGAAAAGACTATGCCGACGCTATCGAACCATGCTTGAACAGAGCAAGCAAGTCAAGACCGTAGTGACGGCCATCGCACTCGAACTGGCGGGTTACATCTGGGATATCGCGTGTCACGAGATGCCTGAAGCTGTGACGCACGACTAGCGCACAGAAACCATCGTATCAGAGCAGTTACGGAGGGTATGATGATGAACGGAGCGGGACGGCGTGGCCACCAACGGAAACCCTTGACTTAACTATGTCGGGCATCAACGTACCGACGATGATGATCATCCACGTTTGTAGAGTGAGGCAAGTCCGAAGAAGCAGCACCGTACTGTGGTAACAAGCCATGTGCTTCAACCCACGCATGTCAGAGT
>JAPOVY010000118.1 GCA_026707905.1 Gammaproteobacteria bacterium
GTAAGAGTTTGACGCCGTAGTCGATCTGTCCACTAGTGATGTTCGTGACGTCACCAGCGGTCGGGCCACCCGCATTATTGAATACAACATCAAGTCGTCCGAATGTGTCAGATGTGAAATCTAGTGTACGTTTTATGTCAGCTTCTACACTCACATCAGCATGCTGATATATCACTCGATCACCAAGCTCATCCGCAAGATTCGAACCTTTCTCCTCGGAACGACCTGTAATGACAACCTGAGCGCCTTCAGACGCAAACAGTTCAGCCGTCGCCGCACCGATTCCGCTTGTTCCGCCTGAAATATAGGCGACCTTTCCTTCGAGTTTGCCTGCCACGTAACGATTAAGCAGGGAGTTCGATGGTCGCGGTCCCTTGAACCCGCGTCTCGTTAGCTTCGTTCGTGATCGTAATGTCGATCTCTACTTGCTTTAGATCTTCTTCGATGTTCGTAACTACGCCGGTAATCGTGTGAGGTTGGTCAACCAATACAGGGGCACGAAAGATCGTATCAATGACCTTGATCTGCGCCGAAGGTGCCCATCGATGGATCATCGCACCAAGGAAACCTTGACTCATGACGCCTGGAATAATCGCGCCGGGAAAGCCCTCTTTCCGTGCAGCGTCGTGATCGGTGAAGCGACCGCCGCCCCACCCGACGTACTTACCGAATCGTCGAACGTTTTCAATACTTGTATCAGGATCGAATGCTGGCAGCTCGACGCCAAATTCGACTTCAGAGATCTTTGCGATTTGATCAGCCACTAGGACGCTCCCGTATTACGGTTCTTGTATCTGCGTTCGCAACGTGGGTGCCATCCTCAGAATACAGCTCCATCCGCGTGACAAGAAACACCATGCGCCCAGAACGACCCGTCTTGGTATAGATATCGTGAAGATGCGATTTACCGGTAAGTGTCATGTTGTCTCTTATTGGCGCCAACCATTCGACCGCTTTGCCAGCGTCCATACCAACACCATTCAATCTCGGAAAATCCTCCGGAAGGTTTCGGCGACCGACTAACGTCGCGACGAATGTCGGCGGTGCTTGAAAGTCCTCATGATTCGGATCCGTGAACTTCTGATCTAGTTCGCCACACGCCTTTGCATATTCAGCAAAACGCGTGCCCTCTATTTCAAGTGTTACTTCATCAAATTCTTGATTAAGAAATTGATCACGCATGACTTGGATGTCGTCGTCCAAGAAAGACCTCTGCGTTCAGCGTTTAAACGGAGCGCGAAATTATCTAAAAACGTATGGCACAGAACCTAAACGTCGACGGATTCTCACCGTGGATAGATCGTTGGTAGCTCGTCTTCATTGTTCAGAACGTCGCCAATCTCGAGTGCGGCTACGTACTCGTCCGAGAGTATGTTCCTTTTACCGTTGAATCTGACGCCGTGCGGCATGTAGGCACAGGTCATGGCACGTCGATACGTTGAAGTCATATTACAGCCTGCAGCATGTGCGACCATACCATCGATATATATCGCATCGCCTGCCTTTGCTGGAACGGCAACTGGTTCGATCACGGCGAGCTCGGGGTACCGAGCCGTTAAGTCCCCCATATTGACACCGATCGGCGCGTGCTCGTAATCGGTCAAGCGTTGCGACCTAGGTAACACATACAGGCAGCCATTGTTTGGCGTCGCATCATCCAATGCGACCCAAATACTGATAGCTTGAGTGGAGTCAAAGCTCCAAAAAGGCACGTCACGATGAAACGCAGTCGCGTTTGCTAACGGTTCCTTAATCAGTGCTTGATCGTGCCAGATGTGAATGCGATCTAGCCCCGCTAAAGCCGCTGCCAACTCACCGAGCTTCGGATCGTGCATGAGCTCGTGTACATCATCGTGAGTCCGCGACAACAACATTAACTGTAGGAATACGTTCGAATATGGGTTCTTGCGATGACCCGCTGGTTGTCCACGTAGCGTATAACCAATGCGCTCCTCAACCGCTGCTGTCACAACCTTCTGCCATCGTCGTAACTCAGTTTCGTCGAGAAACGCGGTTACATGGAGATAGCCGAGATCTCGATAACTATCGATCTCCTCGGGTGTGAATCCACTGCGCATCGCTTATTCTGGTTTCGGACCTGCCACCGTCACCCGTTCCATCAAACGTTGTTGGTCGCCGTAGTCAGGAACCCCGCAATGCTGCACCGAACGATTGTCCCAGAACGCAATCGAATTAGGTTTCCAACGAAAACGACACTGATACGCGGGGGTATCGGCGAGGCGATAAATTCGATGAAGCAGCTCTTCTGACTCTTTTTCACCCACGCCTTCGATTCTCGAAGTGAAGTCGATATTTACATAGAGAGACTTCCTTCCACTCACAGGATGAGTACGAACCACCGGATGCAATACTGCGGGCCACTCTTGGCGGTATTGCTCGATTTTCTGTTGCGGTATGCCCCGACGAACCATGCCTCGACGATGGACTAAGTGGTCATGAATCGCGTACAGCTTCCCTAGCTTGTCCTTCATTTCGGCTGAAAGACCTTCATACGCAGTTTCCATGTCGGCGAATACTGTATCGCCGCCATATCCAGGTGCAACCCGACAGTACAGGATCGAACCAAGGGGAGTTTCGTTTCGCCAACTTTCGTCGGAGTGCCACTTAGGTGCAGCACCGCGAAGGACCATGACTTTACGATAGCCATCTTTACTTGGCGACCAAGGATGGACGTCCAAAACCTCGCCAAAGCGCTCACCAAACGCAATGTGTTGATCACTCGTAAGGTTCTGGTCGCGGAAAAACAGCACTTTGTGTTCAACGAGCTGCTCACCAATCCAGTCGTAAACAGTGTCGTCAGAGACAGATGCGAGATCCAGATTGTGTATCTGTGCTCCCAGCGTTCCGGTGATACGCTCTACGGTTGGTAGTTCAGACATTCGCCGTTCCTTCGGCTCAATGCGAAAGTCATCAGACGTGTCTATTGTGCAGACAACCTCTGGTTGATCCACCCAACAACGAGCTACAAATCCGCTAGCGATCTAAGCTCTTCAATAGTTGAATCATCGCGTTCGGAAAACGAAGCGGGAATCAATCGAAGCGCACTCTCCGTGCGTACACATTTCCCGTATCACCGTAGTGCGCTATGAAGTAAACACCGCCGTCAGGTCCGTCCTGCGTGTGATACAGGAGACCACCCTCAGAACAACCGTTTGCTCGATCATCGCACTCAAACACCCATCGCGAGATAGGTTCATCAGAATCCGAATCGTAATCGTCATCTGAATCGTCCTGTGCTTGTACGTTGAAAAGAAAAAAACCCAAGATCAGAGCCGCGATCATCGAGAGAAGAATCTGTGGCTGCCATTCACGTTTTTGCATCGTCGATACACCTTGGTTTCGTTTTAGTTGAGGCGAATGACAACCACGATATCTCGAGAATAGCCATTCACTTCGACTTTAGACCAATCCCGCAAGCCGTAATCGCAGTAGACTAACCGTTTGACTTAAACGTAGATCCAACGCCGCAGAACCACTAATTCGTTAGTTCTAAAATCCGAACTCGCTCTACACGGGGGACGTAGTCTTGAGCAAGCAGGAAGAACGGGTCGACGTTGTTATCATCGGTTCCGGTGCCTCGGGCGCAGCCGCTGCCTGGAGTCTTGCTGAGACTCGCATGAAGATCGTCTGCCTCGAACAAGGCGAATGGACAAAACCTAACGAATATCCGAGTACAACGCGAGATTGGGAAGCCAGACACTTCACCGAGTTTAGTATCAGTCCCAATCGCCGTGCCCGGGAGACAGACTACCCTATCAACGAACGTAATTCGCCGATCGCGGTCGCAAATTTCAACGGTGTCGGCGGTGGAACAATCCTCTACAACGCTCATTTCCCACGTTTCCATCCATCAGATTTTCGAGTTCAAACACTCGATGGCGTCGCTGACGATTGGCCTATCGACTACGAAACGCTTGAACCTTATTACGATGAGAACGATCGGATGATGGGAGTAAGCGGGCTTTCAGGCGATCCAGCGTACCCGCCAAAACTTGACCTGATGAAACCGGTTCCGCTTGGAAAGACAGGTCAAGCGCTAGGTCAAGGATTCAATGACCTTGGTTGGCACTGGTGGCCATCCGATGCCGCGATAGCAACGGAACCATACGATGGGCGCGCTGAGTACATCAATTTGAGCGCGTGCACGAGTGGATGTGCTCAAGGCGCTAAGGCAAGTACTGACATCACCTATTGGCCTCATGCAATACGCGCTGGTGTAGAGTTGCGAACCCGAGCTCGTGTAAGTCAGATTTTGGTAGACGAGAACGATATGGCGACCGGCGTTGTGTACTTCGACGAAGACGGCGTTGAACGATTCCAACCAGCAGAGGTCGTGTTACTCGCCTGCAATGGCGTCGGAACGCCTCGCGTACTACTAAATTCCACTTCCAATCGATTTCCAGATGGTCTCGCTAATCGTAACGGTCTCGTCGGGAAGAACCTGATGTTCCACCCATACGCGTCGATACAAGGGATTTTTGATCGTCCGCTTGACGGACCAAATGGTCCAGGAGTATGTATATGGAGTCAGGAGTTCTATGAGACAGATTTAAGTCGAGGATACGTACGCGGTTTCACCTACGAAATTGGTCGTGGTCGTGGACCTGTGTCAACAGCGTATACAGGTGTATTCTCCGGTCGTATTCCATGGGGTGAAGATCATCACCAGCACTATCGAAGTATGGTTCAACGTATGACGGGTATGGTTGCGATCTGCGAGGATTTACCAGAGGAAACAAACACAGTGACGATCGATGACGAGCTCGTCGATTCAGATGGTATTCCGTGTCCGAAAATAGACTATACGCTCAGCGAGAACTCACTCAAGATGCTCGATTTTTCGGTTGAACGCGCCACCGAAGTGTTAAAAACCGCTGGCGCATACGACATCCTCACGGAATCGCCTATCGCGGGAGGCGGATGGCATCTCATGGGTACTGCACGAATGGGCAACGACCCAGAACGATCCGTTGTTAATGAGTGGGGTCGCAGTCACGACGTCAAGAACCTATTCGTAGTAGACGGTAGCCTATTTGTCACGAGCGCAGGTGTTAATCCGACACGAACGATTGGTGCGCTGGCTCTATACGTTGCCGACTCAATGAAAAAACGCCTCGCGACGCTTTTCGATTAGGACTGGCACCATGAATGACAACGTTATCGCTTCCGAGAAATTCGATTCTCAACTTCGCCGTACGCTCGTCGCATTGCTAGACACAATGATTCCTGCGAATGACGAATTCGATGCACCGAGTGCTGGAACAGACGATATCGTTTCCGATGTCGTGCAGAGCATGTCGGGTGATGCTCCCACTGTCGTGGGCGAGATGCTCACGCGATTGAACGAGAAATCGTCGGCGCGTTTTGAAGACCTCGATACGACAGCACGTTGGCATGCGTTTACGGAGCTACAACGAACTGAGGGGTACGCGCTACGCACGCTCAGTGGCGTTTTGCTACAGTGTTACTACCGAAACGATCAGGTGTTAGAGTCATTGGGAATGGAAGCTAGGTCACCGTTCCCACTTGGTAATGAGGTCGAGCAAGGCGATTGGTCCCTGCTCGACCCAGTCAAAGCGCGAGACCCGTTCTACCGCGAGGTATAGCCACCGTCCACTGGTAACACGATACCAGTAATAAAACTCGCGTCGTCGCTTGCCAGGAATGCCGCTGCTGACGCAATTTCTTCCGGTTGACCCATCCTTCCGATCGGGTGAAGGCTCACTATGAAGTCGTTGTATTCCTGCGACTCACGAACGTTTGCGGTCATAGCGGTTTCAATATAACCAGGAGCGATCGCGTTCACGCGTACGCCGCTACTGGCAAACGCGAGAGCAAACTGCTTGGTCAGTCCGGCGACACCATGCTTTGACGCAATATATCCAGCCGCACCTGAAAAAGCGCCAGGTTCGATCGTCACGTCACCAACGCGTGGACCAATCAGTCCAACCAATCCCGCGATTGAAGCAGTATTAACAATCGAGCCACCCGAATCAGCTTGACTCATCAGGTGTGCGCCATAAGCGAGACCGTTGTACACTCCGGTTAGATTTACTTCGAGCGTTGTCGCCCAATCGCCACCAGCTATTCCAGCATTGTTGAACAAGATATCAAATCCGCCGAACTCCTCAGCAGTCCGATTCATCGCCGCACTGAATGCGTTCTGATCCGTGACGTCCAACTGCATCGCGATGGCTTTACCGGTCCGTTGTTGGATAGTGTTCGCCGTTTCTTGTGCACCTTCTTCGTTGATGTCGGCACACGCGACCCAAGCACCTTCTTCTGCAAATCGTTCTGCAGTCGCGCGACCGATTCCGCGAGCCGCGCCAGTGACGAGCGCTTTACGATTTAGAAGTGCTTTCTCCCTCATTTCGATTTCTTCATTCCCGCTACTTCGCGGTTCGCGTGTTTCTCCGAATAAGCCCCTCGAAAGTCTCTAAACGGTCCATCGCGCCACTCAAGAGCAGCTTTCAGCCCTTCGTCCCGAACGCGTCGACCCCATTCAGCGGATGCAGCTCGCTGTGCACTGAGTGCTTGAATTTCGGTACCGGAGTGCAGCGCTTCGCGAATTCCCATCGTCTCGTACTGCCGATTCACCGCTCGCTTGGAGTACATCAACATTTCGTTATCAATGTGCGCCATTCGAAATGCAAAATCCTTGATAAAGTCATCGAGCTCATCCGCCGGCATCGCATAGTTAGCCCAACCTAAACGTTCCATCTCTGCTCCAGAGAAAGAATTGCCGATATATGCAAATTCGCGTGCTTTAGCAGGCGGCAGAAACCAAGGTGCCCACATCATGTCCATCGTGGTCATAGCGCGGACTGGCGGATAGCCAATTTGTGCATCCTCCGCAACGATTCTAAAGTCACAAACCGACGCAAGTTCAGTACCACCTGCTAGACAATAGCCGTGGATCTTGCAGATAACCGGCTTCGCAAGTTCCCAAATCGTCCAATTCGTCATAACCACATGTCGCGCCCATTGGGTCGCACCTGGGTGGGTCGTTCCCGTGACTGGCAGCTTAGAACGACGGTCTACGTACTCATCCGATTCTGCAGATCGATTCGGTGTAAGGTCATATCCCGCGCTAAACGCACGACCTTCGCCTCTCAAAATGATGACGCCGATTTCGTCGTCGGCTTCTGCATCCCTCATCGCCTCCATCAGCTCGCCTCGGAGGTTGTTGCTTAGCGCGTTTAGAGCTTGGGGACGGTTGAGTGAAATCGTTGCTACGCGGCCGTCAGTCTCGTAGAGAACGTCTTGATAAGCCATGGATCTTCCTCTTCTGGTAGGTATACCATCTATTTTTCGATGGCAGTTATTTATGAGTCTTACTAGACACGAGCGTGTCTGCGTTGATTATGCACTCGGTTTTACCGGTCGCGTTGCGTGCACTGAGCCTATCTAAACTAGGCCGATGCGTTCTGCCATACCAATTCGTTGCACCTTTCCAGTCGGTCCTTTTGGAATGTCTGGCAAAAACACTACTTCACGCGGCACCTTGAACGACGCGAGGCGTTCACGCGCGAACCGCTGAACTTCGTTTTTTGTAACGGCTTCGCCTTCCTTGAGAACCAAAATCGTGGCTACCTCTTCACCGAGCTTGTCATGTGGTATTGCGAAAGTACATACCTGCTCGATCGCAGGATGGTCAAGTAAGACATCATCGACCTCTAAAGGCGCGATTTTTTCACCGCCTCGATTGATGATTTCTTTTAAACGACCAGTGACTTTCACATACCCATCGTCATCTATGATGCCAAGATCGCCAGTACGAAACCAACCATCAACGAAGTCCTTTGCGTTCGCGTCGGGATTGTTGATATAACCGTCTGTAACGTTTTCGCCGCTTATGACAATCTCACCTTCCTGTCCAGGTCCAAGAAACTCGAGTTCAGTCGCATCAGCGATACGAACTTCTGGTCCAGCAGCAGGCCCGACCGTACCAGGTTTGCGTTCACGCGGCGGTAAGGGATTTGAACACATCTGATGGGCCGCTTCGGTCATGGCATATGCCTCAACGACACTTGTACCGAACGTTTCCTCAAGCCCGTTTAAAACTGGAACTGGTAGTGAGGCAGAAGAGGAACGTATGAATCGCAATCGATTCCTCGAAACGCTGTCTTCGTTCCGTTTGGCTCTACTTAGAATCGCGTGATGCATCGTCGGTACCGCACTGTACCAAGTCGGCGATGTCTCGTCCAGCCAAGCAAAGAACTTTAGTGTGTCGAACCCAGGGGTACAGACCACACTTGCACCCGCATGAAGTGTCGCCATGATGGGTGCCATCAAACCGTGAATGTGAAACAACGGCATCACATTTAAACAACAATCCTCAACAGTGAGCGCTAACGTTTTAGCGATGTTTCGCGCTGATGCAAGCAGGTTTCGCTGCGTTAAAGGGACCATCTTGGGTCTCGACGTAGTACCAGATGTATGAAGAATCAACGCAATGCTGTCCAGTTCACGACGTTGACGGATTCGATTGTCTGTTCCGAATCTGAAAGCGCCTGGACTCTGCTCTGCATCAATCGCAACCGTTCGAATGCCCAGTCGTTGGGCTACATCTAACACTGGCGAATCGAAATCCGCCGCTACGAGCAACATGTCCGCCTCGAGATCCGTCAGGTAGTACTCAAATTCGTCAGAGGTATAGGCTGGATTCAGCGGCGCAACGCCACACCACGGCGCGCAGCATGCAAACGTTGTCGCCATCAAAGGTCCGTTCGGCATCACGATTGCAACTCGATCATCGCTGGAAATACCAACACCCGCTAGTGAATCGCCACACGCCTTTGCACAATCGACGAGCGTTTCATAGCTGATTACCGCTCCTTCAACACTTGCGATAGCTGTTGCTTCATTTGGAGCCTGTTCATACAACTGCAGAATGTCGCTCATCTCTCGCACTGATTTGGGTTGAAGTTCGGAATTAGACTCAAGCGGCACGGACATACTCGTGCGCCTTCGATTTAGTGGTGCTGTTACTCGTGCATGTGCTTAAGTAGAAAATAGACGGCGCCTCGCATCGCATTCGAGGCACGATTCGAAGGAAGACGTTGCAAGAAGGAGATTTGCATTGAGAATTGGGATATACGGAGGGAACGTCCGTCGAGGTCGGCCACTAACCAGTCTCGTTGAGGAAATCATCGAGAAGGAATCCGAGGGATTCGTCAGCTATTGGATGCCTCAAGTAAACATGTTTGACGCATTGACCATGATCGCACTCGCTGGGCAACAAACTTCGACGATCGAGATGGGAACAGCCGTCGTACCAAGTTATCCGCGCCACCCAAACGCGCTTGCGCAACAAGCGGCGACAGTCAATGCGTTAACCGGCGGCCGATTGGTCCTCGGCGTAGGTCCGTCCCATGCGCCCGGTATCGAAGCGTTGGGTTTGAAATACGATAGACCGGCGCAGCACATGCGCGAGTACGTATCGATTCTAAAAGCGCTGACCACTGAAGGGCAAGTCGATTATCAAGGCGATATATATCAGATTAGGACGGGCATCGCAGTACCGGATGCGAGCCCGTTTCCAATCGTGATGTCCGCATTGGCGCCGTTGATGTTGAAAGCAGCTGCAGAGGTCGCCGATGGCACCGTTACATGGATGGTGGGTCAAAAAACGATCGCTGAGAACACGGTTCCTCGAATCACCAAAGCGGCCGCTGATGCTGGTAGAGAATCGCCTCGCGTCATCGTTGGACTACCAGTATGCGTGCATAACGACAAGGAGCAAGCAATCGCACGCGCGAATCAAGTGTTCGGACACTACTACTCATTGCCAAACTATCGACGGCAGTTGGACAACGAAGGTCTTTCGAGTGCGGGGGAGATCGCAGTGGTTGGGAACGAAAACGACGTTGAGTCACAACTTCAGGCATTCTTCGACGCAGGCGCGACCGAAGTACTCGCAAGTGTCTTCCCTGCCGGTGACGATAGCAGAGGCTCGTTTACTAGGACAAATGAGTTACTGAAAGGTCTCGCCGCGAGGTAATTCCCAACGTATTGAGGATTAGCTACCTTCGAAGAAACGACGGGGGTTATTCACGAATAGGTCGTCGATCTTTTCGCGACTGACCCCCATTTCCTCCAGGTCGGGAATCACATGTCGATGGATATACAAGTACTGATCGACGTTGCTCCGGGTAAATTCATGCTCCAGCGGTATAGATCCGTCTGGTAATTCTTTGTGTATATGTAAGCAAATACAGTCGTGGGCGGGACAAAGTCTGTCGCCATATCCGTCGTCGATCAGGGATTTCATCGTGGTCGTTCGCATATGGGGACTGACCAGCCGACCCGGATACCGATCAAGACCAAGAAAACAACCCTGATCAAGAATCCACTTCAAGTACTCGGTATCTGTTGTATCGTTCGAATGATCGATCTTCACTCTCGTAAGATCGACGCCTTCCTCGCCAAATATCTCAATCTGTCGACGTGCTACCTGCCCGGTCGGATACGAATGCACCATGATCGGCAATCCCGTTTCTAAGTGCGCACGCGAAACCGCCCTAGCCATCAGTTCAAGGTCTTCCGTGACGCCCTGGTAATCCGCAGCACATTTCAAGATGCCTGCTTTAATATCGGTACCGCGAAAACCATCTTCAACGTCCTTGATAAATTCTCGCGCCATCTGGTTCGGTGAAACGCCGCGAAGAAACCGTGGTACGTCGAGCCACCATCCTGTCGTATTGATGATGTTGACACCTGAACCTTCCGATACCTGACGCAGGAGATCGGGATCTTTACCAAGGTCGTACGTGGTCGCATCAACGATACTATCGATGCCTGCCGCCTTCGCACGCTTAAACGTATCAATCGCTCTTTGTACCCGATCTGCCGGTCCAAAAAGGTCAGGGAACTGTCGGAACATACCAGGTGCACTAACCATAACGTGCTCATGCATGAGCGTGAACCCGAGCTCTGAGCTATCGATCGGTCCCGTGACTGTTTGTATCTGTGTCACGTTATTTCTTAGTCGGTTGTCGGATACTGACCGGTTTGTTCTCGTTTGCTGATTTGTAAGCTGCTTCTGTTAATTGTGCGACCTGGAATGCGTAGTCAGGAGGTTCCACACTGTCAAGACCTTTCCGGATTGCAGCGAAAAATGCGGCATCCGGATTTGACATGCGAATTCTGCGCGGAACATCGACAATTTCATCGTTTAAAAGTAGTGATTTGACTTGCCATTGGTGCAAATGTAATACCAAACTGCCTTCACTCCCAGCAATCATCAGGCGTTCGTCGTGGCGTGCTGCGTTTCCGATAGTCGTGAGAGTTCCTACGGCACCGCCATCGAAAGAGACGTGGCATACCATATTCACATCAACTTTTTGCCCCTGACGGTCTTGGGTTGCCCACACCCTTTTTGGCCGTAAGCCGGTAACCCATAGGAGTGACGCGACTAGGTGGCTACCTGTATCCATAAACATGCCACCACCAGAGAGTTCTAAGTCAACCCGCCAACCACCGAACGCCTGCCAGTTCTGGGTGACGTAACCAGATACGCCGCATATCTCACCTATTTCGCCGCGCGCAATTAGTTCACGCGCATAGACAAATTCAGGCATCCAATGACGTTGGTACGCTACCATCAATAGGCATTCGACGCGAGAAGCTAATTGAATCAATGAGTTAGCGTGCTTTGACTGTATCACTAACGGTTTTTCGACGAGTACGTGACGCCCATCCTCGAGGCTTCGTTTCACCTGAAGGTTATGGTGTTTGTGGGGGGTGCTGATGATCACGCCGTGAGATTCAATATTCTTGAGCATTGCCTGCCAATTCGCGAAATATGGAATTTCGTAGCCAGCTCGCTCCTCAAGTGCCTTTGCGTGGCTTTCCTCTGGGTCGGCAACGCCTACGATTTTCGTTCGTTTGTCATCTAATATCCGCGGCACATGTGCGCCACGCATGTTGCCACCGGCGCCGACGAGTACGACGTTTAGTCTCGGCTTAGCCATCAGGAATTACAATCAAGCGATAAATGTGATTTTACACCTGACGTATTAATTTAGTATTACGCTTCCTACGTAACATATCACGAAAAAATATATACGCGAATAGACGCTACTAGCGCACGGAATGTACCGACATCTCTACGATCAACGGCGAGCGGCAATCACCAAACTCGACGATAGAAGTTTATTACGACGTCTGAACTAATGGTAAATCCTGAGACTCCAATTTATTCTAAAGGTAGGATAAGTTTTCCAGCTTATTAGCGCCTTTTCGTTACGCGAAACGCACGATAAATCGCTGAAAATACACGGCTCCGAGTCAAAACCACCGCGCTAGTTCATTCGGTTCTTACCTCCTAGACCTGTAATGCCGTCGAAAAATCGGGAAATCCAGCCCACCGGCCAGGTTCAGTATGCCGCATCACCGCTACGGTTTTGATCGCTTCTGGATTAGCCAAACCGTGCGGTTTCTCACCTGTAAGTACTCGAATGATGTTCTCAGCTTGCATGATGGCCGTTTCGCGCACAAACACCTCAGACATCGCAGCGACATGCGGCGTTACATAGCAATTCGGCAAGCTTAACAGGCGACTACTCGTCGGTAAAGGTTCCACCCGTGTGACATCCACTGCAGCAGCTTCTATCTCACCTTTCTCCAGTGCGTCAGCTAATGCTTCTTCGTCAACGATAGGTCCACGCGCCGTGTTGACCAGTAAAGCGGTAGATTTCATCCGCTGAAACGCTTCCGCATTGAAAAGATTGTTCGTTTCACTCGTGGCAGAGCAATGGATGGTGATGAAATCCGATTCTGCGAGTAAGGTATCAAAGTCGACGAGAGAGACACCGTAAAGGTCGCCAGCAAGTTGGTTTACATAAGGATCGTGAGCAAGGATTCGGCTAACGCCGAAACCTCGTATTCGTGTCGCAAACGCACGACCGATATTTCCAAAACCCACGATTCCCATCGTGTGACCTGACAGTCGCCGCATCGTTGGCGTGTACGTACCCATCGCTCTAGGGTTATCAGCCCAGTCGCCCTTTCGTGTTGAACTGATTGCGTCATACAAACGACGCGTAACGGACAACAACAAAGAGACCGCGTGGTCGGCGACTTCGGTCGTGTTCGAACCGGGTACGTTGCAGACCATGACACCTAGTTCGGTAGCCGCATCGATGTCGATCGAATCGACACCTACGCCAAAACGACTGACAACCTTTAGTCTTGGGCAAGACTCCATCACGTAACGCGAAGTAAGTGGCATGATGCCCACCTGTGCACCGTCGGCGTCACCGATGAGCTCGATTAGCTCATCTTCGCTACGGCACCGACCTTCTTTGATTTCAATTCCGGCTTCTTCATATAAGGATTGCTGTGCCCCTTGAGCACGGCCTTGCAACGCTACTTTCATGTTGGTTTCCTTGCTGGGGCGACGAATTCTGCACGTCAACAATGTGCAGCTATAAGGTCTGCCTAACGTTACGAGATATTTGAGAAATGACGCAAGCGAAGAACACCCTCAAAATTCAGGCGCGCGTTGTCAATTCTTGTAATACGACTCTCCGTACGATTTCAATAGATGAGACTTGGAGCCGACGATCAGCAAGTTGACTTGCACTAACTAGCTTATTCTGGAGCTGAGAGACCATACGGGGGTTGTTCGGATTTAGTCATCGGTGCACCCTCCGTCTGCTCGTCACCTTTAACTCGCGTGTGTCGCATGATGCGGGGTTGACTGTAGTCATAGGGACGAACTCGGTGTAAGACACACCGGTTATCCCACATCACGAAGTCGCCTAAGTTCCATTTGTGCTCGAATACTCGAGGCGGTTTGCAGGCAAAATCCATGAGGTACGAAAGAAGCTCCCTTGCATCTTGGTCGAGTAACCCGGGGATTCGGTATGCGTGTCGGCCAATGTATAGTGCTGGCCGTCCAGTTTCAGAATGTACCTTAACCAGTGTCCTCAATGGAGCACCATCGCGATGGAACCCGTACTTGGACCCTACTTCAACGCGTTGACCTAGCGTTTCCTGCGAGAAGTAAAACGAGTGGTAAGCCGACAAATGCTCAATTCGATTGCGTGTTTCTTGATCGAGTTCATCGTATGCAGCTCGCATGTCCGCCCATTGCGTCTCACCGCCACTGTCTGGCAGTGTAAGCGCACTAAGACATGAGACCTTCGCGGAAATACGCATATATGAACTGTCGGTGTGCCAATACTCGTTTCCGCGGACGATGCGAAAGTTCTCGTCATCCATGGGCAAAACTTCGCCCGATTCGTTTACATTGCAGACGTACAGCGACTTGATAAGTGGATTTCCGGTAAGAATGTCGAGCTTACCAAATCGCTCACTAAATCGTTCCTGCTGTGACGTCGTCAGGAATACTTCAGGAAGCACGAGGACTGCGTACTCGAGAAACGCCTTTTTGAGCTCCTTCCATTCGGCGTCCGACAAA
The DNA here is from genome assembly GCA_026707905.1 of Gammaproteobacteria bacterium. Classification (GTDB taxonomy): domain Bacteria; phylum Pseudomonadota; class Gammaproteobacteria; order Pseudomonadales; family Azotimanducaceae; genus Bin55. The sequence goes on from JAPOVY010000118.1 coordinate 14,450, forward strand.
TCCGTAAGGTCAGCTTCTTCAACGTATGCACCAAGCGTCTTCTCAGACGCACGAATCTTCATATCGGTGTAGCTAATCTGGATCTGAGACGGACAATGCTGTTTTTATCTAGCATCCTAAGAAACTGGTGCTGGTTCTGACAATATATATCTATAGAGCCGCAATGCCAATTGATTTTCCTCAACATCAAGCGTTGCTAGTACTGATGGTTGGACCAAGAGAGTTTTACAAGAACCCTCTGCCTTAATTGATACTGTCGATTCTGCTTCCTCGATTGCACTCGCAGACTCTATCACCGACCCGGCCCCACATTGATAGAGCGTTGAGCCGTCGTCCGATACCACAGAGGCTCTACCCGCCATTAGGAGTTGCAACCCACTTGGCGATTCACCTCGAGTCGATATCGCTTCGCCGTCTTCATACTCGACTGTTTCAACCCAATCAGTCAAATCTGCGATTAATTCCTCAAACTGAACTTGCCGATCAAGGTGGTGAGTCAGTTCTGAATTTGTACTTAGGCGAACGAGGTCTCTTAGGTCAGGATCGTCGGCAATGTCGCTTTCATAGTTTGCCAACAGGATATCTTCGGCTTCAATCAGAGCGTCTTCTTGCGTTTCGACCCAGGTCACGTTTTCTACTAATGTCGGCGGAAAATCCCTTCGAATCTCCTGTGCAAGCTTATCGGACGTTGAACAAAGAATGGTTTGTACGTTCTGTGCGTTAGCACGTTGAATAAACGATCGCAAACTATCGAGCGCTGCGAGGTCAAAACCGGAAACCTCTTCGAAATCAATCACAACGCACGACAAATTCAGGTCGCCGGACAGTGACTCCTTCAGCTCGTTCGCGAGCGAGTGTGCACTTCCGAAGAAAACGTAGCCCTGTAATGGATAGATTCGCGCCCGGGAGCCATACACTTTTAGTATGGATTGTTCGGGGATCGATCTGATTTTGTGACTCGACCGTTCTCGAACAGTGTAACTACCTTTGATAAGCCGTACGTTACTTAAGCGTACGATGAAAAAGACCAGACTCAGTACCAATCCGAGGATGATGCCTTCTAAGAAGCCGACAAACACGATCGTTACACAAATCAAGACCAACATGCCAAATTCCGCACGTTGAAGTCGCTTTCGACTGTTCAGCAACCATTCAGTGATGAGCGGTACCGCTATGGAGATGAGGAAAGCACTTGTCGCCGGAAGTGGCATTAACCTCAACACGTCCGAGCCGAACGCCACCACGGCGAGAAGCACGAGCGCCATCACGATGCTTGTAACAGGGGTATTCGCATGAAGTGCGATATTCGGGAGCGTCGCGGATGCAACCGTTGCACCAGGAATTCCGCCTCCGGCTCCAGAAAGCAGATTCGCGACCCCGTGCAGCTTAAACTCCCGGTTCCAATCAAACTCCATGTTCGCACCCAGTTCTAACTGTGCGAAACTCACAACTGTCAATATCAGGAGTACGATGAAGAGCACCGTTGCGTTAAACACCTGACCGCCGATCGCACCCCACGCCACCGAATTCAAGTCGGCTAATCCATATGCCGGCCACAGCGTCACCGACCAATCTGCGTTAAGAAACATTCCAGCCGTACGCGCCTCGTCAACCGAAATATCAAGCAAGACCAAGCCGACATGAAATAGCACGCAAAACACCGCAAACAAGGCAGGCAGTACCCAAAAGTAACGCCAGATTCTGGTGGCAACGATGAACGACACTCCGAGCAACACGCTAAGGAGTGCTTTCCAAAGCGCCATGGGTTCACGCAACGTATCCCAGGATTCAGGCCGCCAATCCAACCCAGCTAGATTCAGCGCCATTAACAGAATCAGAATTCCCGATCCGGCCAGCGCACCAGCGGAAACTGTGAAAGGTACAAACCGGAAAAAACTCGCGATTCGAAAGTACCCGATGCCAAGAAAAAACATACCCGACAGCAACGTACAACCGACGATCGAAAGTACGAACGTCAGATATAGATCCCTTCCGGCTAGTTCAAGTGATTGAGCGATCGCGATCATCACCAATGCGACTGGGATAGGCGTCGTCGCGACAGGCGCTGGAAATTTACCGAGGAATGCAAGGAACAGACAAAGAATCGCGGTGCCCACGAAGAACATCCCCGTACCGCTTAGTACGAACGATTCCAGTTCATCTGTGAACACTATACTCGCCAACGCAAAGAGGGAAATAGCGAGCATGAAACCGCGAACTAGCCCAACGGATATACCTGAAGCGAAGTCCCATTCTTTACCTAGAACTTTCGTCTTTCCAGCTTCGCTCACTTGCTAAACCTCAACAACAATTTCTGATCACGGATATCACAACAAGCTAATACAAGTGATTATCCATTCAATGAAGTCGAAGCGACTCCGCAAAACAAGCCTTCTTATTGACTAGATCGTCAAAAAACACGTAATTAATCTCGTTTAACATCTCAGTGAACGCTACCGAAAAATACCATAGGTCAGCAAATTGGCGACAATAGTTATTCTTAGGTAGGGATTCCTTCAAAATCGAAGAATCGAAGGATCGAGATGGCAATTCAAGTAAGAAAACCGCACACATCATCGAACTTGAGGGAGGATGCGCAGTGAGCTCACAAGAACCAATCGCCATCGTCGGAATGGCCTGCCGTTTTCCGAGTGCACCAGATCTAGTGACGTTTTGGCGCCAGCTTCTCGACGGCAAAAACTGTGCAACAGAGTGTCCGTCCGGTGCACGAGAAGGACGTGTAGGTGAACTCTACAACGATACGGCCTCTATCCCGAGTGCGTGTCGTCACGGTGCGTTCTTAACAGACATTGATCAGTTCGACGCTGAGTTTTTCAGGATTTCGCCTTCGGAAGCTGAGTTCCTCGATCCGCAGCAACGCATGATGCTAGAGACCAGCTGGCAAGCACTTGAAAACGCAAATATCGATCCTGAGTCACTCCGAGGTTCCACGGCGTCTGTATTCGCCGGTATGAGCAACAACGACTATCGCTATCTCATCTTAAACGGCGCAGACACATCGCAAGCCGCTGCGAGTCTCTACACGATCACCGGAACGTCTCTAAATACTGCTATCGGGCGTGTTTCCTATGCGCTCGGATTCGAAGGTCCTGCGATGACGGTTGATACCGCATGTTCATCTTCGCTAGTCGCAATGCATCAAGCAGCGATTGCATTGCGTTCAGGGGAAACCGACGTAGCTCTCGCTGGTGGCGTCCAACTTATCCTGTCCGGCAAGTTAACGGAACTTCGAGCGAACGCGGGAATGCTCTCTCCCGACGGCATTTGTAAGACGTTCGACGAGTCGGCGAACGGTTATGTACGCGGCGAGGGTTGCGGAATTGTCGTGCTCAAGCGATTGAAAGATGCTGAGCGTGACGGCGACCACATTTGGGCGGTCGTCGCAGCTACCGCAATAAACCAAGACGGCTCTAGTGAAGGGCTGACCGTACCACGGGGTACCGCCCAAAAGGCGGTTATCGAAGCAGCGATTGACCAAGCCGATATCGATCCAGCCTCTGTTGACTATCTTGAAGCGCACGGTACGGGAACTCCCGTCGGCGATCCAATCGAAATCAACGCAGCTGCCGAGGTTTACGGGCAAGGTCGGACATCAGAAGCACCTTTGCTCATCGGTTCGGTAAAGACGAATATCGGTCATCTAGAACCCGCAGCAGGCGTCGCAGGAGTAATCAAGGCCGCTTTGGCGTTACAGTTTGGATACATCCCCAAGCATCTCAATTTTGAGGTCCCGAGTTCCGAAATCGACTGGGACTTATTACCTGTAAAAGTCGTCAACGAAGCAATCCATTGGCCTGAGAAACAGGTATCTGAACGCTTCGCAGGGATTAACTCATTCGGATTCTCAGGTACGAATGCCCACGTTATCCTGCAGGGATACTCCGAAAGCGACGCAATCCCTGATTTGACGGATGCTATGGATTACGTCGCAGGAGCGCCGCTTGCGGTCGAAGTCAATGGTTTGGCGCGTAAGAGTCCTTCATCAAAACAGTCAGATGATTCCTCGCGTAGTCAGCATGTATTACCAATATCCGGTAAATCTCTTTCATCTTTAAAAGACGTAACTCACGAATACATCAACTGGGTCTCGAAAAAAGATGATGAGTCCCAAAATTCAAATAAGGCTCTGGATTCCGCACTGCTTGACTTTGCGTGGACTTCGAGCGTCGGCCGGAGCCATTTCAATTTCCGTAAAGCGCTTGTATTCGACGGCACTGACTCCCTTGTCGAGGGACTATCCGCAATCCATTCACTAGACACGATAGATCCATGCGTCAGATCCGAGAAAATCGCGTTTGCATACACCGGTCAAGGTAGTCAATGGGTGGGCATGGGCATGTCGCTGTACGAAAGCGAACCAGTTTTCCGTGACACCATCGACCGTTGCGAACAGGTGATTTTGGCAGAACGAAAAACGTCGTTGATCGACAGAATGTTTGGCACCGGCGGGACGTCGAACGATTTAGAAGATCCGAAGTGGGTGCAACCCGCAATCTATTCATTGGAGTGTGGATTAACGGATCTGTGGGCGAGCGTCGGCGTGACACCAGCGGTCGTTTTTGGGCACAGCCTTGGTGAAATCGCGGCGGCTCGGACAGCTGGGATATTCTCACTCGAAGACGGCTGTCGATTTGCATCGGGTCGTGGCAGACTGATGAGCGAACTACCCGGACCTGGTTTGATGGCTGCGGTATTTCTGTCGGAGGACGAGATTGAACAGACGATTAGCGATTACAACGATGAATTGAACGGCACTGGCGTCAGCGTTGCGGCAAAGAACGGCGCTCACCAAGTCGTTAGTGGTTATGCCCATGAACTCGAACCTTTGCTCGAGACCCTTGAAAGTAGGGACGTAAGGGTTAGGCGCCTCAAGAAGAGTCCCGCTTACCACAGTAAGTTGGTAGAACCAATCCTTGAGGAACTCGCGAAGGTTGTTGCTTCGCTTGAGATAGGAATACCTCAAATCCCGTTAGTTAGCAACCTAACCGGTGAACTAATCGAAGCTGATCAACTACTTAACGGTGACTATTGGCAACGACATGCGCGTGGAAGCGTTGCGTATCGTAAAGGCGTTGAGTCTGTTGCAGCGGAAGGCACAGATGCAGTTTTAGAAATCGGACCGAGTGATATTCTCGGACCGATGACGGAAATGGCATGGCCTGCGAGCAGTGCAAAGCCTCCGGTCGTGCTCGCGAGTATGCGAATGCCTCGTGAAGGCCATCCAGAGATTCCCTCGGATGGCGGTTTTCTAAACTGCGTCTGTGAAGCGTTTGAAAATGGTCTCGACATCGACTTCGAGGGCCTCTATGCTGGGGAAACACGTCGGAAGATCAACATTCCCGGCTATCCGTTTCAACGCCGACGTCATTGGGTTCAGTCGCGTCGACGGCGAATCGACGGCGATGCCCACATACTTCTGGGTACGAGACACGAATCACCTTACGGAGACATTAACTACGTAACCGAAATCGATGCGACTGATCCGGTCTGGTTACAGGAACACGTCGTTTTTGGCCAAATCCTCGTTCCCGGCGCGTTTTTTGGATCGATGGGTGTCGAGAGTTTTGGTCAATTCACCGAAATATGTATCGACGACTTCCAATTACACAATCCGATGTTGTTGAAGGACTCGGACGAAGAAGAAGCTACTCGGCAACTACAGTTGGTCCTCCAAAAACCAACAAGCGAGGGAACCCGACGATTCGAGATATTTAGTCGATGTGCTCAGGACAGTGCGTGGTTTTTACACGCGACTGGTGAAGCATCGCCACAGATCGACGGATTGGAATCTTCGCAGCATCTAGACCGTAATCAGCTGATCGAGACGCTTGAGGAACAAGACCTCCCAGAGTATTACAAGCAGAAGTCGGCAACTAATATCCAATTAGGAACGCCCTTTCGCAACTTAAAAACACTTTGGTCGGGCAACGGCAAGGCTCTCGCCGAGATCAGTATTCGCGACGAGGACGTCATTCAAGGGATAGCACTCCAACCCTTGTTGTTGGATGCTTGTTTTCAAGTACTAGCTGCGGCTCGCGAATCCACGGATTTAGGTAAAGGCGCTACATACATCCCATTCGGATGGGATCGATTAACCCTAAGTAGCCCTGTGTCCGATTCCGTAATTTGCGTCGCTGAAATGAACCAAGAGCAGCCTGAGGGCAAATCGGAGACCGAACAATCCATCGCCGAAGCACTGAGTGGTGATTTGTGGCTCTACGACCAGTCAGGAAAGCTATGTGGTGAATTGGCAGGACTGACTGTCAAAAGGGCAACGCGTTCTTCATTGTTGTCAAGTATTGAAGATCCTGCGGATTTGGTCTACGAAATCGAGTGGCAAAACCGCGAACACGTTGCCGCATTGCGAGAGAAGTACCCGCTCGCACTATTAGACGAATTACAGACAAACGTCGAACCGTTTTTTGAATATCTAACAGCAGAAGGCGTCACGCCAGAAGAACGATTAGCACTTTTGCAGGATCTAGAAAAACTAGCCTACTCCTGGGTGGTAAGCGCTTTTGACAATGCGGGTTGGCAGAGGTCCAAGGGGTCAAAACTGAGTCTAGACGAACTAATCGCTCAATTTGGTATTGCACCAATTCACAAGAATCTAGTTCGTCGAATGATGCGGATGATGACCAATGCGGGCGTTCTAGAGACCGTTTCGGACGGTGAATACAACGTAGTTCTCGACAAGGAGGCACCGTTACCGAAAGGCATTGAGCCTCCTGAGGAGCTCTTTGCTAACTTGCGTGAGAAGCACCCTCACGGTCTCTACGAACTAACGTTACTCAGTCGCTTCGGCGCGAGTTTTTTTGATCTGTTAACTGAAAATGCAGATCCTCTAGCGCTATTGTTCGAAGAGGACACATCCGGCGCAGCAGATTTCTATCGCACGGCGCCTGTTTCCGCCGCAGGAAATCGATTACTCGGCGATGCTCTGTCTCGAATCGTACAGGATCTTCCCGATGATCGACCTCTTCGCGTCATTGAAATAGGTGCGGGTACGGGTGCTACGACCGAAATCGTATTTGCTGAACTAGCTTCAAAAAACCTCACTTACACGTACACCGACATCTCTGCAGGTTTTTTCGCGGAGGCGGAACGAAATTTCGCAGGGAACGGAATTGACATCGAGTATTTAGCGCTCGATATCGAAAATGATCCCCAAACACAGGGGTTTGAGGACGGTACGTATGACATTGTCATCGCCGCCAACGTCCTTCACGCCACGCGAAATCTACTCGAAACACTGGCAAACTGCCGCAAACTACTTGCCCCGGGTGGCGTTCTCATAGCGCTTGAGTCTCTTCGCGGTCGGCCTTGGCAAGACCTTACATTCGGCTTTCTCGACGGTTGGTGGCGGTACAACGACGATTATCGTAAGGATCACGCGCTCGCAAGCCCCGACATTTGGCGTCGTGCTCTTTCCGACGCAGGCTATGCTGGCTCGGTAGTGTTCGGTAGCGAAACGCTAACCGAGACGTCGGGACCATTAGGTTCGGGAACGATCGTTGCACAAGCGCCCACCGAGCGTGATCTTCGACCCGGCACATGGGTTGTCGAACCCGATCGATCGGGTGTCGGTCAACGCGTAATCGAGTGGCTGCGGTCACTTGATCAGAATGTGATCGTTACGAACTTCAAGGGCGAATCGAGTAGGAACGCAGTCACCCACAGCGACTTACCTGAAATTCTTGAGGGTACGTCGTCAGATGAACCATTGCGGGGTGTCGTTCACCTCGTCGGTCTCGATGGTCACGGTGTTGACGCGACTGTCGATGAAATGCGAGTCGACGTGACCGGAGCAACAGCCAGCGCTCTAAGTCTTACTCAGGTACTGATGGAATTGGGCGTTCGACCTACGCTCGGCACATCGTTTGTAACAAGTGGTGCACAAATACTCGGATGCGAACAGACCGGACAGTTGGCCGGTGCCGCACTTTGGGGATTTGGTAAGGTCGTCGAACTTGAGTCCTCGCTGCTAACGCCTCGGATGGTCGACCTCGATCCTGAACGCGACTCGTTCGAGCAACTGATTGCAGATCTCGTCGAACCCGATACAGAAACGCACATCACATACCGTCAAGGTACTAGATTCACAGCGCGCCTAATCCAAAGTAAGGACCAGGAGACCCGTATCTCGATCCCCGCAGAAGGTGAATGGATCGTGAATTCGGGTAAGGACGGATCGTTATCAAACGTCAGCGCGGTTCCTGTTGAACCTCACGATCTACAAGCAAGAGAAGTTAGAGTGCGCGTGGAATCGACCGGATTGAATTTCTCAGATGTTCTCGTAGCCCTTGGTGCACAAGTACCCAATGCATCGCTTGGTTTGGAGTTTGCTGGCTGGATCTCGGAAGTTGCAGCGGAAGTCGACGAGTTCAAGATCGGTCAGCGCGTTGTTGGTATGGGCTTCGGTACGTTCGGCACCGAAATAACAACCCACGCAAGTTTGGTCGCAATCGCGCCGGACAATTTGACATTTGATGAGTTGGCGACGATACCCATCGTGTTCGCGACTGCTGAGATTGGGTTTGAACTCGCAAATCTCACAACCAAAGATAAGGTCTTAGTTCATTCCGCCGCTGGTGGCGTGGGACTAGCGGCGATTCAATTGGTAAGAGCAGCTGGCGCTGAGGTCATTGCGACGGCAAGCAAGCCGAAACATGAGTTCCTACGCTCTTTAGGAATTGAGCATGTCTTCGATAGTCGCCAATTGGAATTCTCGGATCAGATTCTTGAGGTGACAGATGGCGAGGGGGTCGATATCGTCCTCAATAGTCTCACGAGCGAGGGTTTTATCGATGCGAGTCTAGCTTGCTTGAAACAGAACGGTCGATTTATCGAGATAGGTCGACTCAACATCCTCACGCAGGAAGAAATGCGGAATGCGCGACCCGATGTCGACTACCGCGTTCTGTCGCTTGACGTACTCAAACGCGAAGAACCCGATCGTGTTGGACAGTCGTTCCGTCCACTAATAGAACGATTTGCATCGGGCGAATTAGAGCCGTTACGACATTCCAAGTGGCCATTGGCAGAGATCGGCGACGCGCTTCAATACATGGGTTCAGCAAAACACGTTGGAAAGCTCGTGTTAACGGTACCAAAGCTGGCAAACGGTACGATTCGCGACGACCGTACATACATCATCACAGGCGGTTTGGGTGGAATTGGCTGCGCTGTTGCAAGTTGGCTTGTTGAATGCGGCGCGCGTCATTTAGTACTAAACGGACGTCGAAACCCCGATGACTCGTCGGTCGTAATCATCGAGGAACTGCGATCACTTGGTGCGAATATCAGTGTCAAGATCGCGGACATGACCAAGCCAGATCAAGTCGATTCGATGTTCGCAGAAATAGCGGAAGACATGCCTGATCTAGGAGGTGTCGTCCACAGTGTCGGTGTGCTTTCGGATGGAGCGATCCCGAACCAATCGTGGGAACGGTTTGAGGAAGTCCTATGGCCGAAGATTATTGGCGCTTGGCATCTACACGAAATCACCAAGCGGATGGACCTTGATCTCTTTGTTCTCTTTTCGAGCGCAACTGGTGTCCTCGGTAACGCAGGACAAGCGAATCACGCGTCTGCGAATTCATTTCTTGACCAACTCGCCGCACATCGTCGTGCATTAGGTCTGCCAGGACAGTCGATCGCATGGGGCGCTTGGTCAGATATTGGCGAGGCGGCTGAGCAAAAAGATCGCATCGCTTCGCAGCTGGAAACAACCGGAACTGGTTGGATCACGCCAGAGCTTGGTATCAAAACGCTAGACCATTTGATTCGTCATGACATGACGAATCCCGCGGCGATGTCCATTGACTGGAACGTTCTAGCTGAGAGCTTGAATTCGCAGCCATCGTTCTTAAGAGACCTACTTGCTAGCGACACGGATGACGGTGAAGGAGCGGTCGATACCGCTTCCATTGACGCAACCGAATTACGGGCGTGCGATATCGAATCGCGCGTCGAATTGTTAATGACTTACATTCAAAATCAACTGCAGTCGATTCTGAGACTTCCAGCGATGCCTGCGCGAAACGTTGGCTTTTTCGACCTAGGAATGGACTCGCTCATGGCCGTTGAGCTACGAAATCGCCTCATACGTGCTTTCGAAGGCGAGATGACGATCTCACGTACAGTCGTTTTCGACCATCCTGATGTCACCGCCTTGGCTACACACCTTGCCGATGAATTGGTGGATGGCGATGCCGAAGATTCAAACGTTGCACAGGTTCTGCCAGAAACTCAGCAGACAACGACTCAACAAATCGCGGTTATTGGTCTTGCGTGTCGTTTTCCCGGTGCAAGTGAATTCGTGTCGTTTTGGGAGAACCTAAACGTAGGTCACGTCGCAATCAGCGAGAGTCGCAACGGTAATCGAAATTGGCATGGCGTCGTTGGAGCTGCAGATGCAGACGAAGACTACCTGCGCTACGGCGGATTTGTTGATGGTATCGATGAGTTCGACGCCCGCTTTTTCGGTATCCGACCTATTGAAGCACGATCCATGGATCCTCGACAGCGCATGTTGCTTGAAACAAGCTGGGAAGCGATAGAAAACGCTGGGGTCGATCCCAGGTCGCTGCGAGGAACTCGCGTCGGGCTCTATATCGGACTAGGAGGGAGCGAGTATCGAGATTTAGTGAGTGCGAGCGGTTTCCAGGACAGCTATCTCGGCACTTCGGGTGGAATGACCACGGGTCGGATTTCTTATGCGTTCGGACTTACGGGTCCTGCAATGTCGTTTGATCTTGCGTGTGCGTCGTCACTCGTATCGATACACGAAGGTATCAAAGCACTCCAGAACGGAGAAGTCGATCTTGCGCTCGTTGGCGGCGCCAATGCGATACTCTCACCTGCGATCATGCGATTTCACCGTGAGCTCGGCTTGCTGGCTACCGATGGGGAATGTGCGCCTTTTGACGAAAACGCGCAAGGGTACGTACGAGGAGAAGGTTGTGGTGTTCTGGTCCTCAAACGAACCCAAGACGCAGAGAAGGACGGTGACCCGATCTGGTCAACTCTGCTCGGTTCTTCCGTAAACCAGAATGGTGTGAGTGCTGGACTAACAGTACCAAATGGGTCTGCACAAGAGCAAGTCATGCTGGACGCGGTCGCTCGTGCGAATGTCGATCCTATGGAAGTGGACTTTCTTGAATCACACGCGACGGGATTGTCATTAAGCGATCCGATTGAGTTACGTGCAGCATCGGCCGTGTACACCTCATCCACAGAGCGTGATCGTCCACTACACATTGGGTCGATCAAAGGGAGCATCGGCCATCTCGAATGGGCAGCTGGGGTTGCAGGCGTTATTAAGTTGATTCTGTCGATGTCTCAGCGCACGATTCCCGCACAAACCAACCTCGAGAAACGTAACCAACAGGTTGATTGGGAAACGAATCGCATGGAGGTCAATCAATCTTCGATTGAGTGGCCGATCGTTGATGGCCGTCCACCGATTGGCGCGGTGAGCGCTTTCGGCATGTCAGGTACTAATGCACATGTCCTACTTCAAGGGAACCCGGTCTCGCCGCGGAACGGCGCAACACAACTAGATGTTCCAGTCGTACGTGGTCCTCCGGTCTATGTGCCCTTCAACGAGTTACCGATTGAATGTGAGCTTAGCCTGCCGACCAACGACCTTGGTGAGCTCACGCGCCAGACGCGGCTACTACCTTTGTCTGGGAAAACGCCTGAATCGGTCGTCGCTTTAGCACATCGATACGTCAGTTGGTTAGAAAAGCTCAAGCTCGACGAGCTCGATGAAACATTTGTTGAGAGCTTCTTAGCTGATGTTGCCTGGACCGCGAGCGTTGGCAGGAGTCAATTCGATTGCAGAAAAGGGATCGTGTTTAACGATTTATCTACATTAGTCGAGGCACTGCAGTCGGTCACGAAACAAGACGTGACTCATACGGCAGAACAGGATATTTCAAATGTCGTGTTTTCATTCGAATACCCCGTTCGTGACTCGTTGAAATTCGGTCAAGAACTTTATGCTAGCGAACCAGTATCCAAGGCGATCATCAATCACTGTAACGACCTGATAGTCGAATTAGGATGTGGCGGTGCGATCGCTGCTCTCATGCGTGACGGACAATCGGTTAACGAGTGCGATGAACGACTTATCCAAACTCTAACTTCATTTGTCGTTCAGGTAGCTTCAGCTTGCTATTGCCAAACAATTGGAATCACACCTAGTTCTGTCGTAGGTTCTAGTCTCAATCAATATGCGGCAAGCTGTATCACCGGGGAGGTGAGTCTTGAAGGAGGAATTCAACGCGTAATTTACGCTTCTCAGAACGGGGAAACGACAGATAGTAAGGAAGCTAGTTCCGACGGCATCGTTAGAACCGTTGCTTCCGATTTAAATCATCGGATCGTTATAGGACCCAATCAGCGCGCCAACTCTGAAACTGATATCGCAGGTAACTCGCTTCTGCACTGTGTCCGTGAAGCGTACGAAGCTGGATTACCAGTCGAGTTGAGCAGTATGTTCGCAGGGGAATCTCGTCAAAAGATCACGTTACCCACATATGCGTTTGAAAGGAAACCTTACTGGTTCAGCGATTAACTGCGAGGCCAAAGGTGCGACTCTAGTGGTTTAAGACGTTAGCCACGAAAGTACGCACATACTGTGCACACTCACGTGGTTTCTCAATCTGCATATAGTGCGTCGTCTCGGGTACAAAATCGAAATCCACATGTAACATGTGTGAGAGATCGACGGTTGGTAGATACGAGAAAGGCAAAACCGGGTCTGCGCCAGTGATCCTAACCGGACAAG
>JAPOVY010000106.1 GCA_026707905.1 Gammaproteobacteria bacterium
CTTAGCTAAAACCCACAGTCCATATCTGGACGTCTAATGGACAGACATGGACGGAGGACACCGGCGAACTTCCGCGATTTGAGAAGAGCCCGGACTAAACAGAAATCTGATTCTCCGCCCTTTTTTCGCCGTTGGTTTAAAAACGGCCACAGATCCAGCACTCAGCTTGCTACTCGCATGAGTGAACGAGTACTCTGTTTCGGTTTCAATACAAAATTCCAGAAGGAACTCATCGCCGCGTGGACTTCTGAGCTCGACGTAAAGACGGTTGACCTTGTACTGCTCTCGAGAAAATCGTGTCCCAACGTCGAACGACACTCTAATACCGCTCTAAAGTCCGCACGTCGCATTCCTGATAGTGCGAACGGTGAAAAACTAAAACTACGCTTCCTGAAGCTGCAATACAACTGGATTTACCAGCAGCTAGAAAAGTCTTTACCCGATCGTGTACTGATCTACAACGGTTTGAATGGCGTGAACTACCTCGTAAGTGCGGCGTGTAAAGAGCTTGAATTACCGCAACTGTATTTCGAACGTGCGCCGCTGCAGGATCGAGTTCAGATCGATTCGAACGGCGTGAATTTCCAGTCGAGTATCCCGACTGACATCGAGTTCTATCGCAATCTCGCTGAGGGAGAATTTGCAGATTACAGTGGCGCTGACTATGTCAACGCACACCTTGTGACTGATCAACCAACAAAAGCCGGTGATCGTCGACTTAGCGAGGACTTGTGCTCTAAGTCGTACGTTTTCTGTCCGCTTCAGGTACCACGAGATACACAGGTGACAGTATTCGGTGGTTGGATCAAGAACATCCCTCACCTACTAGATAGCCTGAATACGGCATCGAAGCAGCTTCCAGAAGACGTACATCTTCGGATAAAGGAACACCCCAGCAGTCCAGTCTCATTCGAACAACGAATCGAGTCTTACGACAACCCAAAACTCGTTCTCGACAACGAACACGATGTCTATGACTTGGTTGCCCATTCCCAAGGCGTCGTCACCATTAACTCCTCCGTCGGTCTAGAAGCGTTTCTTTTTGATAAGCCCGTCGTCACGATCGGACGGGCGTTGTATTCGTTCGGAGATATGACGACAAGGGCGATAGATGTGGACAGCCTTTGCGAGGCGATGGTTAATTTCCCTAGTCTCGATTGGTCGCGCCTGGAACGAGACCGATTCGTCAAATTTTTGTTCTTCTGGTTTCCACCAATGCAAGCGGTCCTGAACGGGAAGTACACACTAAATGACATGCGACTTCGAGACCAGAAGTTCAGATCGCTAACCGATGGTCTTAGTTAGTTTTCGCAGATTGGAAACGATCCAAACGCGCGATCGCTTAAGAAGCGTAGTGAGTAGCTGTAGCGGTTACACCTTTAGCTTTTCTCGTCGACCTGACGCAGTCGTTCGATGAGACTCGACGTGTCCCAGCGACTGCCACCTAACGCCTGCACTTCTGCGTAGAACTGATCGACCAGCGCGGTCATCGGCAATCGTGCATCGACCTCACGTGCGATATCCAACGCAATCGCCAGATCCTTACGCATCCAATTTACAGCGAAGCCGTAGTCGAATTTTCGCGCCGCCATCGTCTCAGCCCGATTCACCATCTGCCAGGATCCGGCTGCGCCGTTCTTGATGATTTCAACCACTTCGTTGATGTCGAGTCCAGCCTTCTCCGCTAGATGAAATCCTTCGGCTAAACCCTGCACCACTCCTGCTATGCAGATCTGATTAACCATCTTCGTCAATTGACCGGATCCTGCGCCACCCATGAGTTTGACACTCTTCGTGTAGCAGTCGATGACGGGTTCGGTTCTAACAAAGACGGCCTGTTCGCCGCCCACCATGATGGTCAATTCGCCGTTATCTGCCCCCGCCTGACCCCCGCTAAGTGGCGCGTCCAAGAAGTGCGCGCCAGCATCCTTGCTTGCTTGTGCAAGCTCACGGGCGAGATTCGGCGAGTCAGTTGTGTGGTCTACGAATACGGCATCCTGTTGAATCGCAGCGAGGATCCCAGTATCGCCGTAGGAGACACTTCGTACGTCGTCATCGTTGCCGACACACATGAATACGAATTCCGCTCCGTCAGACGCTTCGGCTGGCGTAGGTTTAGCCGTGCCTGTGTGTTTCGCTAGCCATTCAGCGGCACGCTCCCCTGAACGGTTGTAGACCGTCACCTCATGACCTGCCGCAGCTAGATGACCGGCCATCGGGAATCCCATTACTCCCAAACCAACGAACGCGACATGATGACCCACTTCTCTCTCCGAAACCTTTAATTAGCGTCAATACGATCGAACCGAACTGCAAATCAGAAAACGGTCGACGATGTAACGATTTAACATAGTGCAAAGTTTGAAAACGAAGCACACATGAGCGGCAACAAAGCTGCGCAAGAGCACCCGTCGATTCCGTCAATCGATCGGTTGCTAAATGCAGCATATCTTGAGGAGTTTGTCGTCACTTGGGGTCGGGAATCAGTTCGAGCGGCAATTCGCGCCATTCAAGATCGCATCCGAGCCAAAGAAGTGACGCTCGAGATTGCGGACATTGAATCGTTCTACCGAGACGAAGTCGCTAGTTGGCTTGCGAACGAGCGGATACCGGGATACAGGCGTGTGTTCAACCTTACTGGAACGATCCTTCACACCAACCTCGGTCGAGCCCGAATCGACGAACGTGTATACGACCGCGTAAAGCCTCTCGTTACCCAACCTGCATCGATCGAATTCGATCTCAAGACAGGTAGTCGCGGACAGCGTGAGGAGGCGGTATGTGAACGCGTATGTCGGCTTGTCGTTGCCGAAGCTGCAGCGATCGTGAATAACAACGCCTCTGCGGTGCTGATTCTCTTGCACACGTTGGCGCGTGACCGCCACGTCGTAGTTTCTCGTGGCGAACTCATCGAGATCGGCGGGAGTTTTCGCTTGCCCGAAATAATGCAAGCCGCAGGCTGCCACCTAGTCGAGGTCGGTACGACGAATCGCACACACCTTACAGACTATGAACGCGCACTTGGGAAAGAACCAGCACTATTGCTCAAAGTGCATCCAAGTAATTACCGCATCCAAGGCTTTACGACGGAAGTAAGCACAAGAGCACTTAGCCAACTTGCGAACGAACACAACATACCCTGCGCTGTTGACTTAGGCAGCGGCGCATTGATAGATACACGTCAATTCGGATTACCAAGTGAACCTTTACCTGGTGACGTGTTGCGGGACGGTGCGGACTTGGTTACGTTTTCTGGTGACAAGCTGCTTGGTGGTCCGCAAGCAGGTTTACTCGTCGGTTCGCGTCGGTTAATCGACAGAATCAATGTCAACCCTCTGAAACGTGCACTTCGCACATCTAAATTAACGCTCGCGCTGTTAGACGAAACACTTAAAGCGTACGAAGACGGGGAGCACGTCCGTGAAAACGTGCCGACGTTACGTACTCTATCGATGTCTCTCAGCGAGCTTCGATCGCGTGCCAAGCAAATTCATGCACGCCTTGCAGAACGCTTACCTAGCGAAATCACCATCGACATTGAATCAAGCGATGCCGAAGTTGGTAGCGGGGCCATGCCAGGTCATACGATCCAATCAGTAGCAGTAACACTGCGAGCGAATGCGAACGCGACAACCCAAGAACTCTTCAATTCGCTTCGAACATTGCCAATCCCTGTCATTGGTCGAATGTATAAGGGCGCGATTTATCTCGATGTGCGGGGTGCGGAACCACTTGACGAATTCATCAAGAACCTAGATGCAATGCCGTGATCATTACGCTTGCCGGACATGTCGATCATGGCAAGACCGCGATCGTTCAAGCGCTCACTGGAATCAACACCGATCGTCTGAAGGAAGAACAAGCACGTGGTTTAACGATCGATCTGGGATTTGCCTATACGACGATTGATTCGCAACGTATCGGGTTTGTCGACGTACCAGGTCATCACAAATTCATTCACAACATGATCGCTGGTGTAGCGAATCAACAACATGCGCTATTGGTTATCGCAGCTGATGATGGCATCATGCCCCAGACAATCGAGCACGTACAAATCCTTCAGCTTTTAGGAGTACGATCAGGCACGATCGTTCTCAATAAGGTTGATCTCGTTTCGGAGGACCGGTTACGCGAATGCCATATCGCGATAGGAGAATTTACGCGAGACCGATTTCTTCAAGACGCGGCGATATTCGACGTTGCTGCACCGGCCAGTCGAGGTATCGATACGCTTCGTGCGCACCTAGTTGAAACAGCACGACAGTTCGATTCTTCGGTCGGCGACCAACCTTTTCGACTCGCCATCGATCGATCCTTCAGTCTTCGCGGTGTTGGTACCGTCGTCACGGGTACGGTTGCTTCTGGCACGGTCAAGATTGGCGATGAGGTCCAACTCACCACGACTGACGATCGCGTACGTATTCGCAATCTGAATGTTCAGGGGCTTGACGCGGAGACTGCTGCTGTCGGCGATCGATGTAGTCTCAACATTGCAGGGACAGCTGTCAATGAGGTTGCTCGAGGCGATTGGTTGCTTTCACCGGCTCATGATTTACCAATTCGTCGAGCATCAATCGACCTCACTATTCTCAACGATTTTCCTCGAGCGACTAAGCACTGGTCCTCAGTGCACGTCTATCACTTGACGGACCACACGGAAGCCCGTCTTGCTTTGCTAGAAGGTAACGTTGCAGAACCTGGCATCGCTACTTTAGCCGAACTTCACTGCGACGAAGACATGCACTTCAAGGCGGGAGATCGAGTGATCCTTCGCGACCGTGATCTTTCTCGAACACTCGGCGGTGCAACCGTACTTTCATACTCTCATGATCTGAGTACTCGACGGCGATCGGAAGCCAATCTGTCGTTCTTGAGATCAATTCGAGCTACGATTCAAGAACGAGATCATGCCGCGTCATTAGAAACGCATGCGACTCTCGGATTGGTAAATATCCACGAATTTGCACGCTTTCAGCTATGTGCACGCGAGGAGCTAAGCAGCACGTTAGAAAGCGACGCGGTCGAATTTGCCGGGGACCTAGCCATCAGTTCCGCGATTTTCCGTGAGATATCCGCGGAAGTGCGAAAGACCGTTGAGGAGTTTCATGGCTCGCATCCTACGCAAGAAGGCATGACGATCACTCAACTTGACCAGAAACTACCGACGAACCTGAAGCTCCTCCAGTTCGTTCTTGATAGATTAGTGGCGCGGAATACGCTGCGACGCGTCGCCGGTCAGTTTGCGATGAAAGAACATGAGGCACGAGGTCCCTCGTACGACACATCACTGTATGATCAAGTGCGGCCGATGTTTGATGCCGAACAACCCCTTTCGTTGGGTGACGTAGCAAAGCGTTTACATATGCCGTTCAAAGTGATCGAAGGCGCGATGCGACCAATCGTCGCCGCAAATGCACTCGTGCAAGTCAACAAGAATCGGTACTTTACCCCTGAACGAATTGGTGAGCTACAGCAAGTCGCTTCAGAGCTTGGAGAAAGTAAGCCATTTACGGTACGAGAATTTAGAGACGCTAGTGGTCTCGGACGAAACCTAGTTATCGATGTACTTGAGTACTTTGATCGACAACGCATAACTCAAAGGCGCGGTGATTCTCGCGTCCTTCTACCAAGCCGAGATTAGTTCGCGTTCTTCCGAGCAGCCGAACTTGAAGCGACTACCTCCGTGTCTTGCATGGACTTTAAACCAACCTGCCATTGAAAGGGTGTTTTCATACGCAGTAGCTCTGAACCTATGGAGTACTAAACAATCGATCCGTTCCATATTAGACGGTGTTCAATTCCAGAATGAACAGCGTTAAATTCCATATTAGACAACACGAAATTCCATATTGAGCGCAATCAGACGCTATTTTCAACGTCAAATACTATTGGAGTGAAAACTCTCAAATATTTAATCAAATCAATAATATAAGATGGAAAACCTACCTGAAAATACTATTAATCCAGAGGTTGCATTCCGTAAGTACAGCCGGACTATCGAACGAGCGCGTGCTCGCGCGTGTTTTTAAACGTGATATCTTCCCAACGTTCTTGTGTTAACTGCAGGTTTGCACGAGATGTAGCCAATAACACCAACTGATCATCCCCGTCGAGTGCCAGTTGTGCGTTGGCTTTGGACCTGAACTCCTCTAGCCGATTTTCGTCCTCCGCGTACACCCAACGAACGGTGAAGATGTCGCTGTTTTCGTAGACACACTCGGCACCATATTCCTGTTCTAAGCGGAACGCGACGACATCGAACTGCAATGTCCCAATCGCACCAATAATGATCTCGTTCCGATTTAGTGGAACGAATACCTGAGTTGCCCCTTCCTCAGACAACTGCCGCACACCTTGTGATAGGCGTTTTACTTTGGTCGGATCTTTAACTCGAACACGTCGGAAGAGTTCGGGTGCGAAATTCGGTATTCCTCGAAACGATATTGGCTCACCTTCCGTAAACGAATCACCGATTCGAATCGTCCCATGATTGTGTAGTCCGATGATGTCGCCTGGAAAAGCTTCTTCCGTCTGTTTTCTTTCGCCTGCCATGAATGTAAGTGCGTTTGCGATTTTGACATCTCGCGCCAAACGAACGTGTCGCATACGCATACCTTTCCGATACTGACCGGAACAAACCCTTAAGAAAGCAATGCGGTCTCGGTGCTTCGGATTCATATTTGCTTGTATCTTGAATACAAATCCGGAGAAATCTGGATTCGAAGGCTCGATTGAGTCACTCAAAGTCATTCGTTGTAGTGGTGGCGGCGCAATCGAAACAAATTGATCCAACAAGTGATCAATGCCAAAGTTCTGTAACGCGGAACCGAAATAAACCGGTGCACGCTCACCTGCTAGATACGCATCTAAATCAAACGTATTACTTGCGCCACGCACCAGCTCGAGCTCCTCCGCAAATTCGTCGTAGTCTGATCCTAACCAATTGCGAGAGTCCTCACTCTCCAACGATCCATGCTTTGGATACTCGTGCAATGATGAACCAAACCCGTGTTCGTATTCAGTGAAAGCGTCCTCTTCGACGTGATAGGTTCCTCTAAACGAGCGTCCTGAGCCAACCGGCCAAGTCATCGGCGCGCATTCGATATCTAGTTCGCTTTCGATGTGATCGATGAGCTCAATCGGCGGTAGCGCTTCGCGGTCGAGCTTGTTGATGAATGCCAAGATCGGCATATTGCGCGATCTACAGATCTCAAGCAGCTTCCTGGTACGGTCTTCCACACCCTTAGCGGCATCGATCACCATTACAGCGGAATCGACCGCAGTTAAAGTTCGATACGTGTCTTCTGAGAAGTCCTCGTGACCAGGCGTATCTAGCAGATTGATGACTCGGTCTCGATAATCGAACTGCATGACCGAGGTCGTCACAGAGATTCCCCGCTCTGCTTCCATCGCCATCCAATCGGATCGAGCCTGGCGCCCAGTTTTCTTCGCGCGAACATCACCCGCGAGCTGAATCGCATTTCCAAGTAATAACAGCTTCTCCGTAACCGTCGTTTTCCCAGCATCAGGATGAGAGATGATCGCGAACGTTCGACGTGAAGCGATTTCGTGCTCGAGAGAGCTAGATTCCGACATTTCGGATAAAGAACGTGTTCTTTTGAGGTACGCGTCGTTACGAGTTGACGACCGGGCGCAAAGAACGGTTGACCATATCGAGTGCAGCCACGTTGTTCGTCGGCAGTTCTTCTCTGAGACGTTCCAAGCAAGCACGCATTTGCTCACGTCTCCGCTCATCATGGCGGCTCAGATATGCGAACTGCTGGATGCCACGTCGAACGACCGAACCGTGGTTAGCAGCATCCTTGATCAATCGATCGGTGTAAAACTGATAGCCGGTCCCATCCCTCAAATGGAAGTTTTCCCAGTTCTCGGAAAATGTGTGAAAGACCGCACGCCATCGATTCGGCGTCGCAGACTCAAGTAAACCCTTATCTTCGAGCATCGCAATGCGATCGATCGCATTTAAGGTAGGCGCACCTACAAGCGTAGTAATCCAACGCTCGACCACCAGAGATTCATCCTTGAACCTATCGTAAATCTCAGTTGAAACTTCATCTTTCAACGCGTCTTGACCATCGACACGAAGCAGTAATCTGAAATACGCGAGACGGTCGGATAGGTTGTCGGCGTCTCTCGTGAGAGCGGCTAATTCGTTTGCGAAGCTTGGCAGGTCTTCACCGGGCGTCTGGGCAAGTAAATAGAGATACGCCACGGCACGTAGTTGCCGCGCCGCGATCTGTCCGGAGCTTGGATCATAGCGTTCAGCGACGACATTCGCCTCAGCGACTTCGCGCCATTTCTCAGCGAACTCACTACCTAATTTCTCAAAGAGAAGATTCTTGCCATCAATGATGGTTTCGACGCGAGTTCCTGGGTTCAAGTCGAGAACGCGACCTTCACTCGGACCCGACAATTCAATTGCGATGATGCGTTTACTTTCCGCGTCTTGTGACCCATCTTGCACAAGATCTATTCGCATCTCAACTAGACTTGCGAGCGCATCGTAGTACGTTTCACGGTCCATGATTGCACCAGAGGCTACCTGCTCAACTGCTTCGTAGCGACTAAATCGATTCACGTCGTGAAGCGCTAATTGCTCGAGTCTATTAATGTCAACTTGGCCATCTGACGCATTGACGTAACGGACTTCAACCGGTGCAGAGAAATCTCTGAGGACACTAACCTGTGCACCGTCTGGTACGTTCGCAAACTCGATCGTTGCCTCAGCTGTCTTCAATAGAAAAACGAGCGTTCCATCCAACTGAGGATTGCTATATTCGAGATCGGTGGATATCTGAATATCTGCGTCGTCGACTTTCTCGCCTTCGGCGCCCAGTAAGTCTGCGCCTTCCGCACTCACGAGACCGATACTAAGCGGTATTTCAAGCACAGTCTCTTCGCCGTTACTCACAAGTGAGGCGATCGACTGCCTTATGGTTAACTCAACGGTACCGCCATCGCGCGATTCACCGATATCTAGAACCGGTGTGCCCGTCGTCGAATACCACCGTTTGAATTGCGACAGATCCCGTTCCGACGTCTCAGCAATCGCGGCGACGAAGTCGTCAATGGTGACCGCCGCACCATCGTGTTTTTCAAAATAGTGGTTTGTGGCTTCTCGCCATTCGCCTGCACCCAGCATGTTCGAGAGCATGTATCCAACTTCAGCGCCACCTTCGTAAATCGTGCGCGTGTAGTAGTTAGCTGGTACTTCCATTTCAACAGGGCGTACCGGGTGTCCTAAACCGCTCTGTGCTTCCGGAAACTGCTCTCGCCGCAACATCGCCGCGTCAAGGATTCGATTGATATCGAACCCGTTCATGAAACGGGAGAACGTCTGATCGCGTAGAACAGTGAAACCTTCTTTTAACGAGAGTTGAAACCAATCTCGTACCGTGACGCGGTTACCCGAGTAGTTGTGGAAGTATTCGTGCCCAACGACGCTTTGGATGCGTTCGTAGGTTTCATCGGTCGCAATATCCGGATCTGCGAGTAATACAAGGTTGTTAAAAACGTTTAACGATTTGTTCTCCATAGCGCCAAAGACAAATCGCTCAACTGCTACGATGCCGAAGCGATCCAAGTCATAGACTCGATCGTACGCCAGTTCATCCCATCGCATCGCGTCTTTGAGGCACGTCATCGCCCAGCTGCAATATCGAATCGATTTCGGATCTGAATAAATCGTTAGATCAACTGTTTTGCCGTCTCTCGTCCTGAACTCCGAGTGTAACGACGATAGGTTCCCAGCTGCAAGCGCGAATAGATAGCATGGTTTCGCCCATGGATCATTGAACGTCTTGGCGTGGCGCGTCTCGGAAATATCCTCCGACTCTACTTCGTCGCCATTGGAAAGTAGTACGGGGAAACGATCTTTGTCTGCTTCGATTCGGACGGTCCATTTCGATAACACGTCTGGTCGATCAGGATAGAAAGCGATCTTTCTAAACGATTCGTCCTCGCACTGTGTGATCAGAGTTTCACCGCTTCGATACAAACCATCGACTGCGTGGTCGGGAATGCGAAGCTCCTGTCTGATTCGAAGCTCGCAAGCGTCTGGAACATCGTGAATCGTCAAACCCGTGCCATCGCATTGAAATTCGTTATTTGAGAGCGCGACGCCGTCGACCTGAACCTCCTGCAACGTCAATCCGTAGCCATCTTGTTCAACATCAGCACCGTTTAGAAATATGGATTTTTCGGCGGAATCGATCTTGCGTTGAACATCGAATTTCGATTCGATGATCAAGTGGTCGTCCTGGATCTGTATGTCAATATGAGTGTTCGGCACTTCGTAGTCGTACGGTTTCCAGTCGTCTAAAGAGGGCATATCTCGCCTACAAGATCAAGTATCGGGAACATGTAAAGTGTAAACAGCTCGTCAAGCTTCGGCGTATGAAATACATCTTGACGAGGAGAAAAAACTTTGAAATTCCTGCATTTCCTTGAATTCATCAGTTCATACGCGCCAGTAAAATCCCTCGCTTCTCTGCCCTGACGGACCCTCCAGTATGGCACAACCGCTCCGCATTGGTACGCTTGGCGCAGCGATGATTACGCCCAACGCTTTGACCGACCCAGCGTCAAAGAACGACGATGTTGTCGTCGCCGCCGTCGCGGCGCGTGACCGAACGAGAGCCGAGAAGTTCGCATCCCAACACGGCATTGAAACCGTATATGACAGTTACGACGACGTCATCGTTGATCCAACACTCGACGCGATTTACAACCCGTTACCCATCAGCCACCACAAGGAATATTCCATTAAAGCGCTTCGAGCGGGGAAACACGTGCTATGCGAAAAGTCGTTCTCGTTAAACGCTACTGAAGCCCGTGAGATGGCCGCTGTCGGCGACGAAACCGGACTCGTCCTGATTGAAGCATTCCACTACCGTTATCACCCTGTTTTCCAGAAAGCACTTGAAATAGTCGACAGTGGTGTGCTCGGTTCTCTTCAGCACGTTGAAGCGCAATTTATTGTTGGTACGCCCAACAAAGAGAACATCCGCATGATCTACGAGACCGGCGGCGGCGCGACCATGGATATGGGGTGCTACCCGATTTCTTGGATTCGACACATCACGCGTCAAGAACCCCGCGTGACGAATGCGACTGCAGTTGAAGGCGACCCGCAGATCGATCTAAGTCTCGAAGTCGAGTACGAGTTCGATAACGGCGTCACAGCAAAAACGAGGGGTGCGATGAATCAGCGAACGTTTGTCGCAGACATGACGGTGACCGGATCCGAAGGCGAGCTCTATGTTCGCAATCCACTCGTGCCGCAACACGGTAACCACGTAAAACTAACAGTCGGCGACAATATTGAGTTTGACGAAGAACTCACGAGACGACCGACCTACGAATACCAGTTAGAAGCGTTCGTCGACGCGGTTAGAAATGGCACACCGATGCCCACCGACGCGCACGACGCGATCAAGCAGATGGAAGTAATCGACGCAGCGTATTCCGCAGCAGGTCTAAAACCGCGCGGTACATAAAGCGGTCTAAGACAGCAACTTCACCGTTGCACTGGCTTTCGACAAGATACTCGCCATGTATTTGTCCAAATCGAATTCCTGATGTCCCATTGCACCCACTAAGTACCGTTTGTAAACCCCTTGTGAGATCGCCGCTAATCGCCAATGCGAAAAGGCGCGGTAGTAGTTGATCTCTGCCAGCGAACGTCCGGTTTTTTCCTCGTAGATCTCACAAAGCTCCTGACGAGTCGGAAAACCCCCTATACCGGTCGGCGCTGTATCCGATGACGGATCGCCTGGTTCAGCCCAGGTGTTAAGTAGATAACCAACGTCAGCAAGCGGATCACCGAGTGTACATAGCTCCCAATCAAGCAGCGCAGCCATCTTCCCGTCTTTGATCAGCATGTTGCCTACCCGATAGTCGCCATGAACGATCGTAGCGCCGATCTGTTCAGGTTTTTTCTCATGCAGTAGCTCGAGGCTGCGGTCCATATCTGGGATTTCATCGGTTTTCGTTGCGAGCCATTGTTGCGTCCATCGCTTGAGTTGTCGACCGAGGTAGTCCTCCTTCTTCGCGAGCTGACCAAGTCCGATCGTTTCAATGTCGGTTCGATGCAAGTCCGCTAGTACCTCAACGACGTGTAGTCCGAACGAGCGGCGATCCTCGTCGCTTAACTGTTCTAGTACCTCTGGTGTATGTGGGACGATACCCTCGATGAACTCCATTACGTAAAACGGTTGATCGTTAATGGACTTGTCCTCGCACAGCGCATAGGTTTTCGGAACGGGTACATTCGAGTTACCGACCGCCGAGATGATGCGATGTTCGCGACTCATGTCGTGCGCACTTTCGAGGATGTGCCCCAGTGGCGGGCGTCGTAGGACGAACGCTCGGTCGTTTTGATCTACGAATCGATACGTTAGGTTCGAATGCCCACCTGCAATCAACTCAAACTCAAGCGGTAACGCGAGGTCGTCGATTTCATTTACAAGCCAAGCACTGACAGCTTCTTCTCGAATACCTTCAACCATCTTCAGTTTCCTTCGTTACTACTGATCTACTTGAACGAGTGACGTCACTCAATTCAGCGTTTCGCCTGGGATTGAGAGGATAAACGGATTAATCGGTACACGATACCACTCTCCTACATCGTCTCGAAAGTTATAGTGACCTTCCATCGTACCAAATGAGGATTCAAGTACAGCTGCACTCGTGTATTGAAATCCCTCGCCGGGTTCCAAACGAGGTTGTTTACCAACTACCCCATCGCCATCGACAATCTCGACGTCGTTCTCAACGCCTGACGTGATCTCCCAATGCCTGTCGATTAACTGCATCGGAATCTGTCCGTTGTTTTGAATGGTAATCGTGTACGCGAAGACCCAGCGAAGATCGTTGGGATTCGACTCGTGCCTTAGATAGTGCACCTTGACCGATACAGAAATGTCGCGGTAAATGCGAACGCTATCAGTCACCAAACCAAGCAAAATGAGTAGGCGTTTTATTCTATGGCTTTACTGCTGTTATGGAATCCGAGACCTCTAACGGACTGCTCCATTAGACCAGCTAAATCTCTAGTCGGGCACAAGACGAAAGCTAATCGTCCACGAGCAATGGGCTTACGCTCAGGAACCAAATCTCGCCCGACCACCGAGCGAAGTCATGGATGAACGCTTCCTCCGACTCGCTGGGTCACACGATAACATTGTGACGGGTTTTGAGAGAGTTTCCATGTCAGTACTCCAATCAAACGAAGATCTACGATCCGTCATTGGGCAGAAAATACCCGGATTGGAAGAAAAAGTTCTTGATTACGTCGATGACTTTGCTTCGGACTACATCGCCCAGAGTCCATTTCTAGTAATCGCAACTACAGACAACGAAGGGAACTGCGACGCCTCACCGAAGGGAGACGCACCAGGATTTGTTCAAGTTCTCGATCGTAAAACGATCGTTATTCCCGATCGACCTGGCAACAAGCTCGCGTACGGCCACGAGAACATCTTGAGCAGTGGCAAGATTGGCTTGTTGTTTTTCATCCCTGGAACACGCGAGACGCTACGGGTAAATGGAACTGCACAGCTCGATTCGTCACCTGAATTGCTTGCGGAACTGGCTGCACGCGGCAAAGACGCGGTGCTCGCGATCAGAGTTACTGTAGAAGAGTGCTTTTTTCATTGCGGCAAAGCCTTAATTCGATCCAATTTGTGGCAAACAGAAAGATGGGAATCTCCGTATCGCGTGTCATTCGGTGAGATGTACGCGAAGCGCAAGAATGTTGGTCCGGATGTCGTAAAGGGAGTCGATGACTCGATTGCCAATGACTACAAGTACAACCTTTGAACGACTTTCAGTTCGAAGTGAAAAAATAACTGACGATGAACCGTACTTGACCTTTCCGAAAGCGCCGTATTTTTAGAAAATTGACGCTAACAGATTCTCATAGGACCTGTTAACCCGATACGGTTCACATCCTATCGGCGCTTCATTTGATCGTGGTTTAGATACCAGTTACAACAACGGAATCCGTAAATGACGGCGTGGCCGTATATCCACAATAAGAACGTTAGAACTATCGTAAGAAGCGATGGTTGCTACCTTTACCAAGACGACGGAAAACGCATCTTGGATGCGTGCGGCGGCGCGATCGTAACCAACGTTGGCCACGGGCGTCAAGAGGTGGCTGACGTTGTCGCGAAATCAACGCTGAACACAGGATATGTCATACCCCCGTGGTTGACACCAGAACGCGAAGCATTGGTCGAGCGACTGACACGTGATTGGTTGCCGTCGGACATGTCCCACATCCATACGACCTGTGGTGGATCGGAAGGCAATGAAGCTGCAATGAAGATTGCAGTGCAATACCAAGCCGCGCAAGGTAAGCCTGAAAAATGCAAGATCGTTGGCCGCAACGTGTCCTATCACGGTACCACGATCACAACCTTAGCAGTCGGCGGTCACGAGTCGCGCAAAACCGGTCTCAAGCACGCACTGCAGATCCATCCATCGGTTGAAGCACCATATCTCCTAAGGTGTGAGGCATCTGATCCTACCGCTCATTACGTTCAGCAATTTATAGATGGGGTTGAAAAGGAAGATCCGACAACAGTCGCAGCGCTTATAGCCGAACCGATTACAGGCGCAAGCGGCGGCGCGCTCGTCCCACCAGACGGCTACTGGGATCAAGTTTCAGCATACTGTAGAGAACATGACATCCTGATCATCAGTGATGAAGTGATGACGGGCTACGGTCGGACGGGCACACGGTTCGGATACCAGCATTGGGATTTTGAGCCTGACATCTTGGTTGGCGGGAAGGGTCTCGCTGGCGGGTACGCGCCGATCACAGCCGTTGCCAGCAAAGATAAAGTTGCTGAACAGCTCGCGAGTGCCGGATTTGATGTAATGTTTCACACGTTCTCAGCGCATCCAGCCGCGTGCGCGGCAGCCGACAAGGTTCTGCAAATTCTTGATGAAGAAGATCTAGTCGCTCAAGTAGAACCCAAAGGTGACGTACTCGCAACACAACTACAAGGCGCGTTCTCGAACCATCCTCACGTCGCGGAAATCCGAGGTAAAGGTCTTTTGCACGCCATCGAGCTCGTTGAGAATCGAGACACACTCAAATCGTACGACGCGAAACAGAGAATCTCCGGCAAGGTCGCTAACTCTGCGTTGGAAAAAGGCGTCTGTTTTTACCCCGGTGGCAACGGCATCGTCCAAGACGTACTCGTCATTGGTCCGCCGTACACAATCAATGAAAATCAGATCAGCGAGATCGTTCACAAACTATCTGAAGCTGTTGACGAAGTAACACTAAACTAAATCGTTTTATATCAACTAGTTATAATCAAATCCTGTCAATCCTAAAGGTTTGAAGAATATCATTCACGAAGATAAACTCGCAATCTAAGCGCTCTCCAGCCAAGATCCTCGGCACCCAGTGTTGATCGTCCTCCCACATTCGATCGAACGGAATTTCATCGATCTTTGACCAAAACGGTACGGCTTCCGACGTGCTTCTTGGTTGCCCCGTAAATGTCGTCGATACGAGCGCGTAACCAAGCATGTTGAAACCATTCTCGGTGTCATGGAATTTCAGCGTTGCGCGCAAGTCTGCATTCAACACGGTAATGCCGACTTCTTCAAATGCCTCTCGAATAGCACACTCTTCAGGCGATTCACCAACTTCGATATGACCACCCGGAGCATTGACCTTACCTGCTCCGTGCCCTCTGAGTTTCTCGATCAAAAGGATCTTGTCGTCTCGAATCAAGTAAATTAAGGTCGCGAAACGTTCCGGGCGCCAGTCTTTAGGGAGAATGGATTCGTGCTTGTTGTTAGAGTCGTTACCCATCGAGCTACGTTGCTTTGAATTGCGCTTCGTGCACATAGTTATAGGCGAGGTTCGAAGTATCAAGCCGTGCAGGGGATGACCCGTTAAAAAAAGGTCGGTTGTGGCACACCCCGAAAATAGTACGTAGTTACTAGGTAATTTGTGCCAAAAAGGTCGCCAAAAATCGCTAAACTCTCGATACACTTTTGACACGGATCGTCATGCAACTTGGATACGCGCGGGTCTCGACCCAAGATCAACACACCCAGCAGCAGGAATCGGGCTTGCACGAGGCGGGATGCGATCGCGTGTTTGTCGATCACGGCGTCAGTGGCGCTGCAGAAGTCCGACCGGGGCTCGAACGCCTACTCGATCAGTTGCGCGATGGTGATGTAGTTGTCGTCACGAAACTAGATCGCCTTGGCCGCTCCCTACCCCAAGTCTTCGAGATTGTCGAGACCATCGAGCAACGAGGTGCCGGCTTACGATCTCTAGCGGAGTCTGACATCGACACAACCTCTGCAGCTGGGAAGTTGGTATTCCGAGTATTCGCGGTCGTAGCGGAATTCGAGCGGGACCGACTCCGCGAGAGAACACTTGAAGGAATTGCCAGAGCGCGTGCGGAAGGGACGCATCTTGGACGGCCGCACAGTCTCGACGACAACAGTATTGCACACCTTCGGACGCTTCGCCAACAAGGTGCGTCCTATGGCTCACTCGCTAAGACGTTCGGGATTGGTAGATCGACAACGCGAAGATACTGTCAGCAACATTAGGGTCAAAACAACACTGAGGATGAGCGCACGTATTCACTTTTAACCTAGTGCATTTTCGGTAGTTTGGTAGATATTCGATTTAGCGGTGGAGTAAATGGATTTAGTCCCAGGACTCAATAAATTCATCGAGGTGCTTGCAAGCGGCATCGGCAGCATCGCCGGTCCCATATTGGCTCCATGGGTCGCGGAGCGGGAGAACGCGGCCAAGCTAATTGAGGCAAAAGGCGACGCAGACGTAGCAAAAATCCGTGCAGAAGCAATGGCAGAAGCGCAACGAACGCTTGGCGAGGATAGCGTCGTAGTACGCGGTGAGGTTAATTTCGGTGCTGAGGTTCGGCAACGGATCGATTTTCAAGAGCGTAAGCAACAAGCGAACATCGTTGCAGTCGCCAATCGTGCTGCGCACTTACTCAGGGAGTCAAAGGTTCCTGACGTCGAGCCCGATCA
The DNA here is from genome assembly GCA_026707905.1 of Gammaproteobacteria bacterium. Taxonomy (GTDB): domain Bacteria; phylum Pseudomonadota; class Gammaproteobacteria; order Pseudomonadales; family Azotimanducaceae; genus Bin55. Next base: position 17,062 of record JAPOVY010000106.1, read on the forward strand.
CGATTGGACGGCGAGGTTCTTCGGTGAAGTCCAAGACGTTTCGTCTGAAGACATGCAAGCAATGTGGGGGAGTGTCTTAGCAGGTGAAGTCCAAGCGCAAGGCGCTACATCGCTACGTACTCTAGGGATCTTAAAGGATCTCGACTCAACCACCGCACGACTGTTTTCGAGATTGTGCTCCGTGGCGGTTTATCTGAAAGGGACGGACGAAGAAATGTTCGACGCTAGAGTCCCTTCGTTGGGTGGGGATGCGGCACAAAACGTCTTAAATCCCTACGGTCTTAACTTCGCTACTTTAAATCGACTAAACGAACATCGACTCATTATTCCCGATTACAACTCATTTTTCACGTATCGCGTTTTGGATGAATCGATGGACTCCGAAGGTATCGAGCTTTACCATCAAGGCGTTCGCTGGGACTGGAGCACTACAGAAAAGGGTGTAAAGGAGGTGAACGTAGTGTTGAACGGCGTTGCTTTGACTGTAGCGGGGCAAGAGCTCTCCGGAGCCGTATCGCCTGAACCAATGCCTCAATACACCGAAGCGCTCAAGAGTTTTCTACAACGTACTCACCGGGTCCGCATGAAAATGATCGATAGTACTTAGGTGAACATTAACGTCGGAATCTGGGAAAATCGCAAGCAAAAACTAAGAAAGATTAGGAGACGCTAAGAATGGCTAAACCCAACTGGGCTAATCGCACGATGTGGACGGGCGACAACCTCCCGATCATGCGGGGTATGAAATCAGAATCGGTCGACCTGATCTACCTAGACCCCCCATTCAACTCCAAGGCGAACTACGCCGCGCCGAACGGAAGTGTGGCTGCAGGAGCTGCGTTCAAGGACACCTGGACGCTAGATGATGTGGTTATTGCGTGGCTGGATCTCATCGAAGCGAAGCATCCCAAGTTAAACCGCGTAATTCACGCGGCAATGACGAAATCTGATAAGTCGTATCTGATCTATATGGCGGTTAGATTGCTGGAAATGTATCGTCTTCTAAAGAACACAGGATCGATCTGGCTTCATTGTGATCCTACGATGAGCCATTATCTCAAGTTAATGATGGATGCGGTATTTGGGAAGATTCAGTTTTGGAATGAGGTTATTTGGCACTACAGAAGATGGACTGGGAAATCAAAACGATTTCAGCGTCTTCACGACACTCTGTTTTTCTATTCGAAAGACAATCCTGTTTTTTAATGTCCTTTACGATCCATATACAGACAAATCACTGAAACGAAAACAGAACTACCATACCAGGATCAAAGGCGACGATGTATACGTCACTTCAATCAATAAGAAAGGCGTGCGCGCAGGCGGTGTATGGCAATTACAGGTATTAAGTTCTCAATCTAAGGAACGAACGGGCTACCTTCGCAAAAACCACTCGCCCTTCTCGACCGCATCATTAACGCGAGTTCTAACGAAGGCGACGTAGTACTCGACCCATTCTGTGGATGTGCCACTACCCTAGTCTCTGCCGACCGGCTGAACCGCAACTGGATCGGCATGGACATAAGCGACGTAGCGGTAACTCTGATCGAGAAGCGGATACGCGAAGATCAGGGTCTATTTCAGGACATTCCGGCGCGGGAAGACATACCCAAACGGACAGATCTCGGCAACTTACCCCCGTACAACTCCCCCGCGAACAAGAAGAAACTCTACGTTGAGCAGGAAGGACATTGCAACGGGTGTCAAAATGAGTTCAGTTACGTGAACATGACGATAGACCATATCATTGATCGAGCGTATGGCGGTACGGATCACATCGAGAACCTTCAGCTTCTCTGCGGATACTGTAACTCGGTCAAGGGCGATCGCGGACAGGAATATCTGCTCGCGAAATTAGCAAGTTAGGATTCATCTCTTTTACTGATCTTTCGCTTCTCGTCTTCTGGAATAACTTTCTCGTAGAGCTCAGCCATTCGCTTCTCATCGCTTATCTTCTTCTCAATGATGAAATTGAAGACTTCAAACAGGCTTACTGCAATTTCGCGATTGTCGTTCAAGTCGATTGTGCCGGGATGGACAGCGTGGTTGCCAATGACACGAACACTGTCTAGCGCTTCCTGGACCCGTTTATCCAGACCAGCTTTTACCCACTTACCTATGCACTCATTGAGATTTACGGGCTTTTGTTCTAAATAATCGCACAGTTTTTGAACCGCGAGCCGTAACATGGCTGCTGCTCCTCGAGGAGAGTCGTTCAGGATTGCGCGGGCTTCTTCGTATTCCGACTTAATTTTCTCGGGAATGTCTACGTGTGGTGGAGGTGTAGTGAACAATCTAGGAAAGATTAGCTTCTCGTCGTGGAAAATGGAAAAACGCCGACAATGTGCACAGAACGACGCTGACCACCCGTGTATGGGGGAGCCGACGTTCGCCTTTTGCGAACTTAACGCATTTCTTACGTTTTCCTGATGTTGCCGAGAATCAATATTGTTGACGCCAAGGTTACATGACAGAATCGCGTGCCACTTTTGATCGGCATGGGCTCGACACTGGGGACAGCTGAATACGTTTAGACCAAACTCTGGTGCAGTATACGGTGTATCGCTCAAGAGAATCCTGAGATCAATGTTGAATTACAAATGAGAATTATCCTGGTAATTACCGGAGGTTAGACTTCCGGTTCATCGTTTCATTTGTATCTCACGGCTAATCACTCTCACCGCAAATGTGCCTTGCATTTCCATTGTTCTTCAGCGACGCCTTTGCGCGGAAAATGCTATCAGGTGAACTCAGAGCTAAAGGGATCCCGTATACACGTTCATCTCAACCTTCGAAACGCCAAGTGTTCTGTCTCATGAACTCGAGGAGATCTATCTTCGCAGTCTTTTTCTCTTTCTGTGAGAGTCTTTGTTTCTTGCACTCAAATAAGCTAATCCCCCTGGCAGTTGACGGGCGCAAATCTTGATAAATGCCCATACCATTCGGTTCAATTGAGAATAAAAACTCCCCAGATCCACCACCCCACCACCATTCAAGATCAAGACCACTCACTTTAAGGATGGCAAGGTGGCGAACAGTACTAAATGACACGCTTCCGACCCCACCCCCGTCGAGGAAAACGTCAGGTATCTCTTTACGGTCGAGTTCAGATAATTCGGAGAGCTTGTTGAGTGAGTAGAACATCCTTCTCAAGACAACCTTTTGCCGACCGGCGCGGCTCATCCTGTCAACACACTCCCAAGATTCAAAATCAAGATGATCGACACGGTCTATTTCCAAGCCCGTGCTGTTTTGAGCGACGGATATAGACAGTGTGAGTAACACGACCACTACGATCGCGAGAAGCTGTGAGAATTTGTGCACTAACTACCGTACCGCAACCTTACCATCGCCGACCACGACGCCAGCTGCTTGCGGGTGTAGTGTCCTACCATCTCGCTGCTCGACCATCGACCGATCTGCACGAGCTGTGGTAATGAACACCCTCTTTCCGCAAGTGATTCTGCAGATCCAATCCTGAATGAGTGGGTGCCAAAGCGCCCTGGGAGATGGGCTTCATCTACGACTTGCTTCACGATCAGCTGTACGACTTTGATAGAGATCGACTCACCCACCGACGCTTCGCCTTTTCGCACCGAGTGGAACACACGCCCTGCCCTAATCCCAAACCTCTCCCGCAACACCTGCAGCCATTCCGATACCAAGTGCGCCGTGGGTTCACCCACGTAGAGGGTCGCGCCTTCGGCTTCTTGATCGGACTTCGAGTGACGCACACTGATGGTGGCTGACCCGTCCCCGGAGAACTCAATGTCGCGAATCTCCAGACCGACCAACTCGGAGACCCTGAGCAGCCCGTCCGACATCACCCGCAGGATCGCAGCGTCACGGTGGCCTCTGAGCGTGTCCTTTTCCGTCCTTGCTGAAAGTAGATCCGCGACTTCGAAACGAATTCCGCTGACGCTCCCCCTACCCCGATCGCGTGCCTGACGTCGGTACGATGACGAGGCCGCTTTCGTCAAACCGCCGACTGGCGATGGTTGGTTGTTGGCTTTCGCCATCTTGTTCACCGCGCTTAGGACCAGAACCGCAGACGCTTTGGCATGACCTTGTGCAAAGAGCCAGGTTAGGTAGCTCGCGAGGCTCACGTCATTCAGCTGGCGATCGCCCAACCATCTCGATAGCCGATTAAGCGCACCGCTGTAGCTCTTGATGGTGTTTTCGGGTATGCCCGAGTCAATAAAGTCGTGAACGGCTTGAATTTCGGCCGGCAGGTGCCGTGCGCTTAATCCGAGCTCGTGCTTCGGCATTTTTACTTCGTATAACTGCATATATCCGTAGCAAAATTCTAGCTGTTAGTACCATTTTGGCTTTGATGACTTCACGCATTAATATCACGTACATTACCTGAAACGGGGACGGTCTAATATGAAGGGCACTAATTGATCTGATGACTACAGGTTGGAACAAGAATGTTAAATCAGCACTACACCACTGGTGGCCTCAAGGCGTATCGCGTTTTTGGGCTAACCAGAAAGGCCTTGTAACAAGGTTGAGTCCCGACGGCATTACAACTGAAGCGCCACCCAAAAATTTCGGCGCCATCCGCAACGCTCATCAAATCGTAATTCGTGACTCTTCGAACGATGGTTCCGTGACATATCGAGAGAGCTTCGAACATCTGTTTAACTCAGTAGACCGTCAGTTTCCAACAGTAATTGAATGGTTGAAAAGCTTGGAACGCAGAGCAGTAGAGTTTCACCTACCTTTTCGCAAAAGGTTTCACGTGGTATCTGCGCCAGAGGACAAACTCAGATACCTCATCCAAGGCTTGTTTTCTCTGGTCGTTCGTAGTCCCTTAAACAGAGACGCTTGCATCGCCGCCGCAGAATTCGTGCGGAGCCATATTTCGAAGGAGGAACGCGAAGTATTGATCACAGCGAACTTGAAGAACTGTTTAGGGAACAGCATGAGACGAGTAGATACGTCGGGAAAACTGATCGTCTGTTACTCCCAGAACAGGGAGTTTATCTTTGGAGACGGCTTTCATCACACAATTTCATTCTTCGGATCGATGCCCCTTACCGGCGAGGTTTTAGTTCCTTTAACGACGAACATCGCCGTACTTTATGTGCGACCCACGAGTTTTACCGTTGAACCACAAGTAATGACTCTACAGTTAGGTGACCCGGAAGTTCAATTCCTAAACGACACCATCCAGATATACGCCAAACAAGAGATTTTTTTTCGATCGCAATGTCCTGATATAACAGAACCTTTTAAGAGAAGAGAACATCTTCGATTCGCAGACAGTCACCATTGGATCGCTGATTTAGTTAGATCGATCCCAGGTATCCACGCTAGACGTGGGGTACTTTTATTGCAGGATCCCAGATTCGCCAAGAAGTTCCAAATTGACTAAATAACAACACATAGGTATTACCTAGACACACAAGACTAGCTGTAAACAGAGACTTAGAAAGCTACTCCCACCTTAATGTGAGTGAGGGGTCGAGCATGGACGCTTCCCGATCTGACGCGATCCAGTACCGCTCTCACCGCTGACGATACACCTCGCGCCGATGCCTAAATGCGAGCACTACAATCCGACGCTTTTCGTAGACGATGCGGCAAATAATGCGGTAGTCCCCTACCCTGTATCGCCAAAAATCCTCCGAATGCCTCAGCGCTCGACCTAACTCCCTTGGATCTTCGAGCGGGCCAAGGCGTTCACGAAGGAACGTTACCAGCCGAGCGGAAGTCTCGCGATTGAGTTTTCGTAGTTCCCTTTCCGCGGCAGCATCAATTTCTATCTTCCAAGGCGTACTGATCTGTTATCTCCTCCAATGGGATCGTCTCTGAACGTCCCTCCTCAAGCTCGCGCCAACGCGTCTCCGCGAGATAAAGATCTTCCAAGTCATCCAAGTAGCGGTTGATAGCTTCCGTTGCGTAGTAGGTTTTAGTCCTGCCCGTCGTATCAGCCAACCTGTTCAATCGTTCCAGTACTTCGTCCGATAGACGAAGTGACATTGCTCTCATGTGCTGTGTGTGTCAAGGTGCAATACAAGTATCGCATATTTGCAGCAAGTTGACAAGAGTGAATTCGTGGAGGACAACCGATAGATCTAAAAGGCAGTACCTAAAACGATCCCGTCGTATCGTGCCGAGCGCTCGATATTCTGAAAGACCGCACCTCTCTAACTCCCGCCAAAGTGTTTATCCAAGTACTCGCCAATTCCCTGTATTGACTCTGTCTGTGCAACTTCAGAAAAAACGCCGTCATGAACGTAAATCCTATTTATGTCGTAAACCTCAAGATCTGGAGTGTTATCGAAAAAGTGCACACATTTTTGTTTTATACATTCATAGATTCGCCTCCTCGCTCTTGAAGGACTGCTCGACGTCGTTCGGCGTTCGATAACCGATGCTCGAATGCAGCCGTTCGTTGTTGTAGTACTCGTTGATATACAGGCCGATTTCACGCTCAGCGACAGCAAGGGTTTCGAAGGGTCGATTGGATGTACACTCGGACTTCAACGTCGCGAAGAATGATTCTGCCATGGCGTTGTCATAACAGTCCCCGACGGAGCCGACCGACTGACGGATATGGTTCGCTTCACACACCAGTCGGAACGCCTTTGACGTGTACTGGGAACCTTGATCGGAATGACAGATCATGGCCTCGCATGGACCCCGCGCGATGACCTGCCGCAGGGCGTCGACCATCAACTGGACCGATTGGATCCGATCTAGCGCCCAGCCGACGATCTTACGTGAGTAGACATCGAGGACCACCGCCAGATACGCCACATCGCCTCGCAACGGGATCGCGGTGGCGTCACAGACGACCAGCTAGCGCGGTTTCGACGCCTGAAAGTCACGCTGCACATGGTCCTGAATGCCATGCGGACGGTGATCGGGCACGGTGGTACGCCAGCTGCGACGCCGGCTCTTGCCTTGGATTCCTAGTTCTTTCATGAACCGATAGATGCGACGACGACCGAGTTTCGGGTACCACAGCTTCATGCGCACCGTCAGGCGGTTAATGCCATACAAGCCACGATGTTGCGCATGCAGCGTCCGCAGTTTTCGCTTCATGGCATGCTCTTCGCGACCGACCTGGGCGTCACGCACGGGCTGGCGTTGTCGCCAGGCATAGTAAGCACGCCGGTTGATGCGAAACACACGACACATCGCCGTGATCGTGAAGATTTGCGGAGGCTGATTCGCTTGCATAAACTGATAGATGGCGCGAACCTCGTCTACCGTTCGTTGCGATTGGTCGCGAACCAGGCCGCTGCCTTTTCCAGGATCAGCTTGTCCTCCCGCAACTGCTTGTTCTCCTTGCGGAGACGCTTCAGTTCGTCGGATTCCGACTCGTCAAGCCGTGTATCCGATTCCGCTTCAACCCAATGGCGAATCGTCGCTTCACAGGGTTCATAGTCGTTGGCCAACGCTCGAATCGAACGTCCCTGTCGATATTCGAGGACGAACTGTTCGCGGAGCACTGACGGATATTGATTGGGCATGTAACGCCTCTTTGTTCCAAAATGCATGGTTAAAGAGTGTGTACATTTTCGTTAATAGCTCATAATTCAAGCTCATTCTTCGGCATTTTTACTTCGCATAACGGGCTATATCCGTATCTAAATTCTATTTGTTAGTAGCATTCTGCTCGTTAATCGCGTGTTAGGTCATCCGTGCCAAAATCAATACTCAAGAAAAGGTCAATTGACGAGTACCTTAAGGACTTGGACAGTGCATGTACTTGGTTGAACATTGAACAAGGACGTGCCGCCGAATACAGGCAGCTTTTAGAAGAATCTCGCGGGATGTCGGCATTAGGCGAAGATCAGCTATTAGCCTACTTTGAGAGTTTGGACCTTGTTGAGACGTTCCTCCTTTGGGGTTCTCGAGTCAATCAATTTCCAAAGTTGAAAGAAAAGATTCGGCAAATTTACAGGAAAGGACCCCTTCTTCGTCGCGATGAGTATCCCAGTTCGAATCCGAATCAGTTTCGAAACAATGCCTTTCCAATACTGCTTGCAGGACGGTTTCTAGTAGCCGGAATCCCCGTAAACCATGTTGATGAGCTTTACAAAAAAGGGTTCAACGGTACCTCATCTGCAGATTTCATATTTTCGTGGAATAGTAGCCCGACTCACGTCCAATGCAAAAGGCCATTTTCGAAAGAAAGGTTGGTTGAAAGAGCAAAGGAAGCTAGGAATCAGATCAAGAATTCGGGGAGAAATGGCATTGTCGCCCTAGACTGCTCGCTGCTTATTTACGACAATGATGTGGTATTTCGCAACGCAGACGAAACCTTCGCAGTGGAATACTGTTCCAACTTTATGGTAAACGAACTCTTCCCAAAAGTACAAATTGTGCTTTCTCATAAGAATGTACTCGGGCTTATTTTGTATAGCCGGGTTCCATCAATGACGCCAATGGAGCAAAACGGAGATGATGGGCAGATGGATCGCAGAGATGCCAGCATGTCGTTTAACTGCTTTGCCAACCAAGGCTACTCCACGGACAAGGAACTGATGCTTGAGATCACCGATCGTCTTGATCGTTGCTCGCGGGGTGTCGCGTTGCCTCCGCTTGTGATCTGGTAGATCTTTGTTACAGCATCTTCACACATTAAGAGCTACTCGAATCCATTAGACAAATCAGTTGCAGGGATTTGCCTAGGACGTGGACTAAGGAAAAATATGGACATAAACGATCGTCGATCTCTACGACAACAAGCAGAAAAATACTTAAAAGATCTAGAGGAACTGTTCGGTCCCCGAGACCCGAGATTTGTATTTAGCTCAATCGAAAGATCATCAAATAGGTATCCACATACTGACTATCCGAACGAGTTTAGTCTAGATGGCGATTGTGCTGTGAGCATACACGTGACGTCCGATGCGTACGACGGCAGACAGATTAGCCAGTGCCTTTGGCAAATTGCACACGAATGCGTCCATCTACTCGATCCATGTCGAAAAGGAGAAGCCAACTTCCTTGAAGAAGGTCTAGCGACATGGTTTCAAGACGAAAAACGCTACCATTCTGCTGACGTTCAGTCCTACATTGACTCTGTAAAGTTTCATTCTCCTACCTATACCGAAGCGAAGGCTTTAGTGGAGCTATGCATGCCAGAACTATCGTACTCAGTGCGAAGGATTCGCTCGAATGGTGTGAGACTTAAAGACTTCACGCCAGAACTGCTTCACGATCTCGTTTGTCCCGGTAAAATCGATCAAGCGGTTCTTGATCGACTTTGTACTAAATTTCCCATCAAAAAATAACATCTACGCGATAGAGCCAGAAATACCTTAAACGCACCTGTACTTGTCCGAACGCCAAAGTGTTCAATCGGAGCGGGTTTTTAAAAAGTTGTGTCAACTATTTTCTGCAAAAAGGATTTGGCGTGATTTTCTCGACCGACC
>JAPOVY010000024.1 GCA_026707905.1 Gammaproteobacteria bacterium
AAAAATCATTATTGGCACATTGCGATGCCTCAACGAGGACGAGTCCATACCTTCTTGTATGTGTCAACGACTCGATACAAGCGTCGAAATATAGTTATGCGTGGCATGCGCGGCGAATAAGACGATTTCTAATTGCTAGCAGAAAATACACTGCTCGCATCCAACGATCGTATATCGATTTTGAGAGCGTGCCTGTGGTTTAAGCCTCGAGCTTAAGGAGACGGATTTAACGAATGAGCTGTCCTTGTGGACACACTATCGGTACGTGCACACTGAGTAGTGGTAGGTGAATACCCGTCATACACGAATCGTCGTGATTGGCGGAGGAATCGCTGGTGTTGCGACGGCGGCGGAGCTTGCGAGCGATTTTGATGTCACCATTGTTGAACAAGAATTCCAGCCAGGTTATCACAGTACGGGGAGGTCCGCAGCGGTACTGCATCTGGCCTTTGAGAATGATGTGGTTCACCGTCTCACCCGTATTGCCGAACCGTTCTACCGATCCCCTCCCGACGGGTTTGAGCTCCTAGCCGAACCGATAGACCATATCGCATTTGACACGCAAGAAAACCGTGTGCTGGTTGAGTCATTTATTGACGATTGGATCGAACGGTGCCCATGGCTCACTTTACTGGACTCGAATGAACTTCATTCTCGTGCGCCACTTCTAAGTAAACAGAATGTCGCTGGGGCGCTCGACTCTAGGTCGATGCGATTACACGTTGACGCAATCTTGCAGGGGTACCGACGGTTATTCACTGAAAAAGATGGTACGTTTCTTCCTTCACGACGCGTAATTAGTGTCGAGCGACGTGCAACCAACTGGCATTTAGATATTGGCGAAGCCGATCCGATTGAAGCTGAATTGCTCGTAAATGCCGGAGGAGCTTGGGCGGACGAGATCGCGTGCATCGCGGGTATCGAAAAAATCGGTTTGCAGCCTAAACGTCGTACCGGCGTGATCGTGGATCCTCACTATGACTATTCGAGCCATCCTATGTGTTATCGAGCATCAGGTGGAATTTACCTCAAGCCTGAGGGTCCGTTGCTCATGGTGTCGCCGGCCGATGCGACGGACTCGCCGCCGTGCGATGCACAACCGGAGGAGCTTGATGTTGCGATCGTCATCGATACGCTCAACAAGTGCACGAAGCTCGAAGTCGAACGTCCAGTGAATACGTGGGCGGGCCTTCGCTCATTCGTAGCGGATGGACGACCAGTCATCGGCTTCGATCCAATGGATGATCAGTTCTTTTGGGTCGCCGCACTAGGTGGTTTCGGCATTCAAACCGTACCTGCCTACTCGAAGATCGCTGCGTCAGTGATTACGAATTCTCGAGGTGGAGATCTTGACTTAGTGAGTGCCGATGAGCTTGCGCCTGACCGATTCGTGTCGAACACCCGATCGGAACGATAGGCGAAAGCGAGTCCTAGTCGGCGCATTTCATGCATCGCATTACATTAAGATTGCGCGGCCAAAATCAAGGTAGGACAGCGTGACATTTAGACTATCTAGACTTATAGGAGCCACGATCATCATGGTATCTACGTCGGCATTTGCACAACAGTCTGTCGCGGATTTGAGTTGGATGACCGGTTCATGGACCGGAAATATCGGACGGAGCACCATTGAAGAAATCTGGACGACACCCAGCGCCAATTCCATCCAGGCGTCGGTGCGAATCTTGGCTGAGGGTGCCGCGATCGTTCACGAGTTTATCGTCATTACACAGCAGGACGAAGGTCTCGTACTGTTTCTCCAGCAATGGGGTCCGGGTTATGCGCCGCTCGGTCCAGCAACAAAAATGACGCTTTCCGACATGACCGAAAACTCGGTGACGTTTGATGCGGACGAAAATGCTTCAATCAAACGCCTGACCTATCGTCGGAAGGATGAACAAACATTCGAAATTGCAGTAACGACCCAAGAAGCACCTGAAATCGTGATCGTACTGACCTCCGCGAGTTGATTGCCTAGCAGACAATCACAGATATGTAATCGAGATGTCGCAACGGTTTCCCCGTGTACGGATGAGACGAAATCGCACGGACGATTTCGTTCGACGACTCGTCGCCGAGAATAAGCTGTCTGTCGACGATTTGATCTATCCGATTTTCGTCGTCGAAGGATCTGACCAACGGGTCCCCGTAGCGTCGATGCCAGGGATCGATCGCATGTCAGTCGATTTAATCGAAAAAGAAATACCACTATTGCAAGCGTTAGGTATCGCCGCGATAGCGCTATTTCCGTATATCGAACCAGAATTGAAGACCCCTGACGGTCGTGAAGCACTAAATCCTGATGGGTTAGTCCCTCGAGCCGTAAGGGCTGTCAAGCGAGTTGCCCCTGACCTCGGCGTAATCACGGACGCGGCATTGGATCCATATACGTCTCATGGTCAGGACGGGATCATCGACGAGAACGGGTATGTGTTGAACGATGTTACGCTCGACGTTTTAAATCAACAAGCCGTGGTGTGTGCGAAGGCGGGTGCAGACATGATCGCTCCATCCGACATGATGGACGGTCGAGTTGGAACGATCCGCACGAGCTTGGATACTGAGGGCTTCATTAATACGAAGATTCTTGCTTACTCCGCGAAATACGCCTCGAAGTATTACGGACCTTTTCGTGATGCGGTAGGTTCCGCGACGATGCTCGGTAGCAGTAATAAAAAAACGTACCAGATGGACGTCGCAAACAGCGATGAAGCGATTCGAGAAATCGCACTAGATCTGGAGGAGGGAGCTGATATCGTGATGGTTAAACCAGGTCTGCCGTACCTTGATGTCATACGCCGAGTGAAAGAACAGTTTGGTGTACCGACTTTCGCATACCAAGTGAGTGGTGAATATTCGATGCACATGGCAGCCATTCAAAATGGGTGGCTCGAAGAGGAAGTGATTCTGGAGTCTCTGCTTTGCCTAAAGCGCGCCGGTGCAGACGCCGTACTAACATATTTCGCGAAACGGACCGCGGAGTCGTTACAGCAGGTAGACTAGAGTCGTCGGAGTGGATACAACCGGACTGTTTCTGAGGCGGTTGTAATCAAGCGTTCGCGGAGGTTCGCTTCAGCTGAAGCGTCAGTCGGGTCCGTGCAGCTTCGATCGCTTCGACTACGGTATCAGGTGCAGTTCCACCAGGATGCTTTCTAGCTGCTATCGAGCCCTCCAACGTCAGACACTCGAAAACTGACTCATCGAATGAATCAGACAGTTCTTTGAGTTCATCTAAAGTCAGTTCGTGCAGTTCTACTTTTCGTTCGTTCGCTAGCGAAACGGCTTTGCCACATATCTCGTGCGCAGACCGAAACGCGATACCGTGTCGAACAAGCCAGTCGGCCATGTCGGTCGCAGTGGGGTGTCCTTGGGACGCGAGTTCGAGCATGCGGCTTGGGATAGCGGATATACCAGCGACTAGAAGCGCCATCGCAATGACGGACTGATGCGTTGTGTCCAACGCATCGAACACACTTTCTTTATCCTCTTGGTTATCTCGGTTGTACGCGAGAGGTTGTCCCTTCATGAGCATCAGTAAGCCATTGAGGTGTCCGATCACACGCCCGCTCTTACCTCGAATTAGTTCCGCAACATCGGGGTTCTTCTTCTGCGGCATGATGCTCGAACCGGTACATAGTTCGTCTGGCAAGGAGATGAACCCGAAAGCGGGTGACATCCACAGAATCACCTCTTCGCAACAACGCGATAGGTGCATCATGATGGTGCTTAGCACCCCTACGAGTTCGATGGCAAAATCTCGGTCACTTACCGTGTCGAGAGAATTGCGCGTGACGGATTCGAAACCCATGATGGATTGAAACTCACGGCGGTCGATGGGGTAGCTGGTACCGGCCAATGCAGCGCTGCCCATGGGCGACACATTCGTACGACGATGCCAATCTGACAGTCTCGCAAGGTCGCGGTCAAACATTTCAAACCATGCCATAAGGTGGTGACCGAATGTGATTGGCTGGGCATTCTGTAAATGAGTAAATCCGGGCATGATGGTGTGGGTATGCGATGCCGCCTTGTTGAGCAGCTCTTCCTGCAAGTTCAGCAGTGTAGTGCGCAGACCATCACTGTTTTCCAGAAGGAAAAGTCGGAATGAGCTAGCTACTTGATCGTTACGGGAACGTGCAGTGTGTAACTTTCGACCAGGTTCGCCTATCAATTCGATGAGTCTTGCTTCGATATTCATATGAACGTCTTCGAGTGCTGGATCCCACCGAAAGTCACCTGATTGAATGTCAGTGATTAGCTGATCGAGGCCATTAACGATTGCGTCATATTCAGATTGGCTTAGGATACTTGCAGTAAGTAGCGTCTTGGCGTGCGCTCGAGAACAACGGACGTCGACCTCAGCCAACCGTTTGTCGAAGTGAACGGACGCCGTAAACGATTCGACGAATTCGTTGGTGGTGCCTGAAAACCGGCCCCCCCAGAGCTTTTTTGTCGACATATGCCTAAATGGCAACCAATTCGGAATGGGCAGGGCGTAAGTGTAGAGGGATTCTCACGGCCCGAACACCAATAATTTCGTACGAATGCGTTTCCAAAATTTGATCGACATGGTGTTTCTCTAGTGCCTCAGCGAACGATTCGCATTGCAACGCGACGTAGCCGTCTTGCGATGTGGCAAGCCGAGCACGTTAAACATTTGCTTGAGCACCGTAGTTCCGAAACGAACTGCGAACTAGTGCCGATGGACACTTCTGGTGATCTGAACCAAGACCGTTCGTTACGGAATATAGGTGGTAAAGGTCTTTTCCTAAAGGAACTAGAGAAAGCACTACTTGACGATCAAGCGGACGTTGCGGTTCACAGCATGAAGGACGTGCCCATACAACTCGATTCCGGGTTTAGCGTCCAGTCGATAGGAAATCGCGGACCAGCTCAAGATGTTCTCGTTGGGAACACAGCGATTCACCAAATGTCACCGGAAGCGACGATCGGCACGTCGAGTAGTAGACGTCGTGCACTACTCGCTCATGTTTACAAACGTCATAGTACGGTCGAGGTACGAGGTAACGTTGAGACGCGTCTTCGGAAGTTGGATGAAGGTGAGGTCGAAGGATTAGTACTTGCCGCTGCTGGGTTAGAAAGACTAGGGCTTGAGGAGCGAGTGTGTGCGGTATTACCCAAGGACGTTTTCATTCCCGCAGCGGGACAGGGGGTACTCGCCGTTGAGTATCGGAAGGATCAAAACGAAATTCGCACGTTGCTTGAAGCACTAATAGAACGCGATGTGGAACAAGCCGCTACTTCGGAGCGATATGTTGCGGAGTTCGTGGGCGCTGACTGCACAGGAGCATTCGGCGCTTACTGTGAACGCTACCGAGATGGATTCAGACTATCGGCCATCGTGCTGTCTGAGACCGGTGATCGAGCGATCCAATCCGTCACTGAGCACAACGACGCGTTCCGCGCTGCCGAATTGGTGGGTGAACGTTTGTTAAAACAAGGTGCTAGAGAATTGCTACTCGAGTCATGACCGCTGTTTGGATTACGCGAACGGAACCTGGCGCTTCTTCGATGGCGAGGCACTTGCGTCGGGCTGCGATCCAGTCGAGTGTCGCCCCGCTCATCGGTATTCAGCGAGTGGCGTCGGACTTGCCGCAAGGATCGTTCGACCTTGCTGTCTACTTATCGCAACACACCGCTCGTTGTATCGACGCTGGCGACGTGGACGCAAAAAGAAATGTGGCGATTGGCGCAACTACTCAACAAGCGCTTTCTAACTTAGGTATTTCTTCAGAATTACCTGATCGTGCAACTTCAGAAGGCGTTGTGGCGTACGTTACTGCGAGTTTGAAGGCGGATACGCGTGTTCTCATTGTTTGTGGTGAAGAAGGTAGACCGACGTTGCCAAATAGGCTTAGGAACTTGGGTTACAACGTCTCGGTTTGGCGTGTGTATCGTCGAGTATGTGAAACGCGGAAACCGCGACTTAAACGAGATTGCGAGATCGTCGAGCTAAGCAGTGTTTCGTCAATGCAGACGTATCGAAAGACTGTTCGACGACACGCTTTAGTTAGTTCAGAAGAGCCGTACCTAGTTGTACCGAGCCGACGAGTCGGCAAATACGGCAAGGTGCATGGTTTCGGCAAGATTTATGTCACTGCGAGCGCATCGTCCAATTCATTTGTTAGAGTCATTCGGAGGCTGGTCCTCGGTGGCTGACATCGAATCGTCGAATACAGGTAATGAAACGAAACAGACAGGTGTCGGTACTCGTTGGCTAGTGTCAGTTGTGCTGCTAGTCGCTTTGACAGCTGTCACGATTGCTTCAATGCGGTGGCATCAACCGATACGCATATTTCTGAGTGGTTATTTCGAAGGTGATGTAGCCCAAGAGATGCTCCTCGAACCGAAGGATGTGCTGCAAACCAGTAAGGAAGTATCAGATCCTGCTGATTTTGTGTATCGTGAAGAACGAAATGCAGAAGGGGATGTCACTCAAGAAGCCTTCGATCTCGAAGAAGCTTTCGACATTCAGAACGTAGATGGACCTATCACCGTTACTGCGAGGAATCCACTTTCTCAAGCTGACCCCATCGATTTTGTTAGAAACGAATTGGGCATCGCTCTCCTTTCGGTTACAGGCGGTGTTGATTTATCGCGTACAGTGGACGCGTTAGAACGTGCGCGAAGCGTCGCCGACACAGATCTCTTGAGTCAGACCGTGATCGGATCACTTGAACAGGCACTGGCTGAGATTGATCAAATTGAGGGATTGAACATTGCGACCATTCGGGCAAGAATCGACGACATCAGCAAATTGGTCATCTCGCTCGCGTCTGAAGAACTGACTCCTCGACCAGCTATCGAAACTGATTCAAGGTTCACCGTCGCTGAGCCTCCAGAATCCCAAGGTTTTTGGGGTGAACTAACAGACGGCGTAGCAAACGTGTATCGAGTACGTCGAACAAATGAACCGATTTCTTCGCCGATTTCCGATATCGATCTAGAGCTAGGAACCCTAATACGCTTGCTGGTGTTACTAGAACGTGCGAGAAGCGAGATTCGGATGCTTGAATTCGATTCGTATCGTGCTTCGCTAAGCGAGGCGACCACCATCGTAGATTCCGTCGGTCAAGAAGGTCCAAGCAGTTGGCGCTCAGTCCGAGATGAACTCCACGAATTAGCCAATATCGAGTTGACATCGCCGCGTCAAGCAATTCAAACTGCAATCAGCGCACTAACGAGTGAAGCATCTGCGCTAGTCGACGAAAAGGTGGCTCCAGAACATTGATTGTTATTCGAGTCGTCGTTGTATTGGTGATTGCCTTGTTGGCGGCGCTTCTTGGCACGTGGATCGCCGACGACGCAGGATACGTAGTGATCGGGTTTCAAGGATGGGAGATTGCAACCACCGTATGGGCAGCTGTCACAGCCGTATTAGTTCTTAGCTTGGCTGTGTATTTCCTTGTGAGACTCCTCAACTTAGTGTTGTTGAGAAACACGAAAATCGCGGATTGGTTCTCAGCGAAAAGGTCACTAAGCTCACAACGTCAAACGCTGCTGGCCTTAGAAGCGGAAACGAACGGCAATACCATCGAAGCGATTCGATTGTTGGTCGCTGCAGGTCAGCAAAGCCCTAACCCGATCTTGCATTTCTTACGTGCCAGCGAACTTGCGGAACGCATCGGCGCAACTGAAAAAGCCGTAGAACTAAGATCAAATGCGGCTAAACTCGGCGATGGCGAACTGCTTGTCTTTAGGCGACTAAACGACGCGCTTGAGTTACTCAAAGAGCAAGACCGACGAGGGGGATTAAGAGCGCTTCGACGACTGTTGGAGGACCATCCAAATTGCGCACCGGCGCTGCTTGCACTGATTCGAAATTGCCATGAAATAGGAGATTGGATCGGTGCGCTTGAATACCTTAACGTACTTTCACGACTTTCATTTGTGGCTGACGAGGAAATCTACGAGCTGTATATCACGAGTTGGATCGGTCGGATTCGCCAGGTCGACCCACTCAAGATCGCAAATGTCTGGCACGCGGTGCCGCGCAAGCTGAAGCAGGATCCAGCCATATTGGGCGAATACGTTGATGCATTAAGAGCAAAAGGTGACATTACCAAAGCGGTTCATGAGCTAGAACGCGCGGTTAATCGGCGATGGAATAGTCAATTAGTAATTCAATTCGGAAAACTAGAAGGCGATGCCGAGAAGCAGCTGAAGACAGCAGAAGGCTGGATGGTAGAGCACAGGGATGACGCTGCCTTGCATCTTACCGTCGGGCGTTTACACCTGCGGCTTCAGCACACTGAGGATGCACGTCGCCACATCGAACGAGGCGTGAGTTTAGGTGGCGATGTAGGTGCTAAATTTGAGCTCGCAGAGCTCTACGCTGAAAGTGGCGATATACAACGAGCGAGAGAGCTCTTTTCGAGCATCGACCAAGAACTCGCTGGAGATTAAGACGCGTTACTGAATCTTCATTGACGCGAAAAACTGCTCGTTGGTGCGCGTCTCTTTTAACCTACTGATCACGAATTCAAGGGCTTCGAGGTCGTCCATCTCATCTACGAGCTTCCGAAGAATCCAGACACGCTGACGATCTTCGTCGCTCAAGAGCAGCTCTTCACGTCGCGTTCCGGAACGTCGAATGTTGATGGCAGGATAAACACGGCTTTCGGCCATCCTACGCTCAAGGTGTAGTTCCTGGTTACCTGTTCCCTTAAATTCCTCGTAGATCACCTCATCCATGCGTGATCCCGTCTCAACAAGCGCGGTCGCGACGATCGTGAGACTGCCCCCTTCTTCAATATTCCGCGCAGCACCGAAAAACCGTTTAGGACGTTCGAGCGCATTCGCGTCAACGCCACCGGTTAACACCCGACCTGTTGTCGGTGTCGCAGTGTTGTATGCTCTTGCGAGCCGTGTAATTGAATCGAGCAAGATCACGACATCGCGCTTTTGTTCAACGAGTCGTTTCGCTTTCTCGATCACCATCTCTGCCACCTGGATATGACGCTTGTGCGATTCGTCAAAGGTGCTCGCTACGACTTCAGCATTGACGAGACTCTTCATCTCGGTCACTTCCTCAGGACGCTCATCAATCAGCAACACGATTAATGTCACATCCGGGTCGTTTGCGGTGATCGACTGTGCGATCGCTTGGAGCATGAGTGTTTTACCAGCCTTCGGCGGTGAAACGATCAGACCACGTTGGCCTTTCCCAATAGGTGCGATGAAGTCGACGATCCGACCAGACAGGTCTTCGGTACTCCCATTTCCGCGTTCTAACGTAAGACGTTCAGTAGGGAATAAGGGTGTAAGGTTTTCAAAGAGGATTTGCCGGCGACGTTGTTTGGTATCGACCTGCTCCTGATTGATGTTGTCGATCCGCATAAGCGCGAAATAACGTTCACCATTACCGTTCCGCGGAGCGCGGATTTTTCCTGAGATGCTGTCGCCGGTACGAAGTCCAAGACGACGGATCTGAGTGTGTGAAACATAAATATCGTCCGGTCCAGCCTGATAGCTGGTATAGGGCGAGCGAAGAAAACCGTAGCCGTCATCGTGGATTTCCAGCGTTCCCTCGCCACGCACATCCTCACCTTGTTTAGTGAGTTTTCGAAGTATTCCTAAGATGATCTCTGGTTGTTTCGCGCGGTGTAAGTGCTCGACGCCGTATTCTTCAGCGATAGTGAGTAATTCGTCGATTGGCTTCTGTTTAAGGTCTGATAAATTCACCATGTTAGCTTGATTAATCGAAGGGAAAAGGTTGCGCAACGACGGCGCAAACGGAAAAGTTAAAGAGGATTTGACGACCGTCGGAACAACGGTCGCGCAGGCGAAGCGCCTTCGGTAGGAAAGATTTTAGCAGCTAAATCGATGCGTACGTCAATTGTTTTTACGAAGTCGGATTCTTGAAATCAAACGACACAATAATTCCGGCATGATCTTGACACGATTTCGGTTATCAGAGCTGCTCAATCGGCGAACTCTTCAATTGCTGTTATTCGCGATGGTTATTTCCCCTTTTCACGCGAACGCCGAGATTGCGTTTCGAGAAGTTGGTGCGGAAGCGGGTGTCGCTTTCGTTCACCAGAGCGGTGCAATCGGAAAGCGATGGACCCTCGAAATCACCGGCGCTGGGGTTGCGGTACTCGACTACGATAACGACGGTAAACTCGATATTTGGGTTGTACAAGGTGGCCCATTGAAGGATCGCAGTGGCGAGCTACCAAGCGATCGACTGTATCGCAACGTGTCGGAGGGATCGGAGTTGAAGTTTCAAGACGTGACCGGGTCCGCTGGTCTCGGCGCTGAGTTCTACGGTATGGGGGTCGTTACTGGCGATGTCGACAACGATGGTGACATAGACGTCATCACATTGAATTACGGAAGAAACCAGCTGTTTCTCAACTGGGGTAGTCGCTTCGAGAAGCGTGTTGATGAAGCGCTGATGAAGCCTTCCGAGTGGTCAATTTCTGGAAGCCTTGCAGATCTGAATGGCGATGGTTGGCTCGACCTATATATCGCCAACTACATGGACTTTCCTGAGCTCGATAAGTACAGGGTTTGCCGACGCTTGTCTACTCGAATAGGGTATTGCGCACCTAGTAATTTCGAACCGACACCAGATCGACTGCTTTTGAATGAAGGTAACGGCGTATTTAGTGATGTTTCAAAGGACATCGGTATTCAGAGCGCAGCGGAACGAGGTATGGGTGTTGTGGTGGACGATCTCAACGGAGACGGCTCGCCTGACATCTACGTCGCGAACGATATGGCGATGAATTTCCTTTGGTTAAACCAAAGTGGCAGCAAGTTCTTAAACGACGCATTACTCAGCGGCGTGGCAGTAAACGGACATGGCATGCGCGAAGCGAGCATGGGTGTCGCGGTAGCAGACTGGGATCGAGATTTCGATCCTGATCTATTTTTAACGCATGACATAAAGGAGAGCAATACGCTGTATTCCTATGAACACGCGGGTTGGTTCTCTGACCAATCGATTCAATCGGGATTAGCGCCACCAAGCTTGCCGAAGACGGGTTTCGGGACGGTGTTTTTCGATGCGGAAAATGACGGTGACTTGGATGTTTTTATCGCGAACGGATCGGTTTCGATGATTGACGCTCAGTTATCTAGGCGAATCGAACCACCGCTGCGACAAACGAATCAACTTTTCGTGAACGACGGCAAAGGGAAGTTCGAGGACAACGAAGCGACGACGCTGAGTCAATTCGAAGAAGTGAGTCGCGGTGTCGCGATGGGTGATCTAGACAACGACGGTGATGTCGATCTAGTCGTCTCGAACAACGACGGCCCGGTCCGTGTTCACCAGAATCTTTCGACAAATTCCGGCGGCGAACGGAACCACTGGTTGGGCGTGCGACTGTTGACCTTCGGGCGTGACGCTTTAGGTGCCGTTGCGTGGCTTGAAGGTGAGAACAGCGAACGAAAAGTCGTTCGAACAGATGGGAGCTACGCGTCTGCCCACGATCCTCGATTGATTTTTGGACTTGGTGAGACGACTGGGATGCAGACACTTCATGTGAAATGGCCAAACGGAGTAAGCGAGACATTCCCGGATTTAACGATTAATCAGTATCACGTTCTTAGCCAATCATCGCGGTGAGTTGCTTTCCTATCAACGTCAAACGCATTAGCGTTAATTTACTGCTTGTTTGCTCGTCGATCGTTACTGCGAACGAGATCTTTCTTGAGGGAATCGAAGAACCCCTAGCAACGATTGCGAGTGCGGCATACGAAGCCGCATTGAATAGCGACATCAGCTTGAGTCCTGAAGTAGCCGCGAACAGATGGGGTGAGCTAGGTATGTTGTTGCAAGCTCACAACTTGCACGAACAGGCGATTGCCGCTTATTCAAATGCGCTAACTGAAATTTCAGATTCGCGTTGGCTATATCTGCGAAGTATTGCTTATGGCGAATTGGGATACGTACATAAATCGATCGAGGATCTACTACTCGTAACGAGTACGATGCGTGATGTAGCGATTATTTGGTATCGATTAGGTCAAGCTCTGATATACGCAGGACGAAGATCAGATGCTAAACATGCTTTGACTAGAGCGTTGGCGTTAGATGACGACTTAGCGATCGCCCATATGGCGCTTGCTGATGTGCAGGTACTCAATTCCGACTTCATGAGCGCCAAAGCGTCGCTACATCGGGCGTATGAGCTCCAACCGCAAGCGGGTCAGATAGCGTACCGGATGGCTCGAGTGGAACGCGAACTCGGTGATTTGAGCGCGAGTCGAGAGTGGCTGAACAGACGCGCCAATCAATTTGCGCCCATTATTGAAGATCCCATGTTGTCCATGGTGGCGCAATACAGTACGAATCCGACTTTCTTCATATCCGCCGCGCGGCGCGCTTGGGAACGCGACGATCGCGAAACAGCGTTAGAAGCGTATCGGCGCGCCATTGCTCTTGATCCGAAGAATGCTGAAAACTTGATCGGTTTCACTCAGTTGTTGACTGTGTTGAACCGATATGACGAAGCGACACAGGTACTCGATGCGCTCGAGAAGGTCGCGCCGCGAGAAGGCATGCTGTGGTATCTCCGTGCGGTTGTTTTTTTAGAGAAGGATCTAGTTCTTGCTGCGCAGAACGCGATAGAAAAGGCGATAGCAATTGACCCGACACCGCAGGTAGTGGCGCTGGAGCGTGAGATTAGAGAACTGCAAAGCTACGACTGACATGTCGTCCTCTTCGATTGAGTCTTGGGGTGGTCAATTTAGTCTTTGGATGGTAATGATGTAGATTAGTAAAGGAGGTATTGCGATTGAGCTGCGTCATCGAATCAAAACGCACGGTCGTAAATCGGTCATAGCGCTGCGAATTAGTGTCTGTATTGACGTATTCACCTACAATTTACGTAGCAAGTAGAAAGCAAATGCATGCCCGCGTGGCACAGTTGATGTGACATCCGCTCTAAATTCGTCCAAGCTTCCACTGCTTCTCGTCGTTTTAGCTATTTCGCTGAACTTTGCTACGAAAGCACAGAGTGAAAGCATCTCACAAGAGACTGTCGCGGCTCGGACGGACCGCGAATATCAGATCGAAGAAGAACTCATCGTTCGAGGGGAACGAGATCGATTGAAGGGACCTCGCCAGATTTTGAGAGGGTATGACGCTCGAAATATGGGAGGCTATTACTACAAGCTTCGTCTATACGAAAAGGCGTATCCTTATCTTTTAGAAGCCGCACAAGAAGGCTTCAAAATGTCACAAGCTCGATTAGGCTACATTTATCAGAAAGGTCTAGGTGGCGTGGAGAGAGACTGGGTCAAGGCCGTTGGTTGGCTAGGCGTTGCGGCATCGCGAAAGTCTCATCCGGAGATCATGAACTATTGGAAAGACTTGAGAGCGAAGATTCCGGAACAAAACATGGCAATGGTTGAAGACATTATCGAGGAATACGTGTCACGCTATGGCAGCGAAGCGACCGGCGTCACTTGCGACATTAATCGTTCCGCCGGTACGCACATCGCACATATGCGTTGTTTCTATGATGACGAGATTGAGTATCGCGATCCTGCCGACACGTTAGGCATCCCGCAAGTTGAAATCGACACAAGTGTCGGTAGTGGTGGGGTTGGCTCTATACCTTTCTGATGATTGTCGAAGCTAACACAACGCGAGCTGCATGACCGTGTATGAATCCGAACAGCGAATCCAATGAGGTAACGCAACAATGAGTGAACTGAAACAGCGGACCATGCAGGTGATTTTGATCTGCGTTGGTATCGCAATCGCACCGATGACGCTAGCAGTAGGGGAAGAAATCGTCGTGGTTGGCGAAGCCACAGACGGGCCTGGACCAGTCGAAATGGTCGAGATCATGAATGCCCATGTGACCGCAGGTCAGTTGTATCGTAAAAAGAAATACGCCGAGGCGGTAGAGTATCTCGAAATCGCTGCGAAAGGTGGTATGAAGAGATCACAAGCCCAACTTGGTGCGATATTGCTTGGTATGACCGGTACGAATGACGTGACACGCGACCCCACGCGAGGCGTTGGTTGGCTCGGTGTCGCCGCGCACGGAGTTACGGAACCAGCATATAAGAAAGAGTATGAACGAGTTTACAACGCGATAACGCCAGCGCAACATCCGATGATCGACAAGCTCGTCGACGGCTACATCGCGAAGTATGGCACGGAAGCGACGAAGGTATCTTGCGAGCAGACGCGACGCGCAGGTACGCGAATGTCAAGATTGATCTGCTCTTTCGACGATCTTCACAAGTACCGAGATCAACTTGATGCAGAGACTTTCGGCGCACTCAGTCCGGATGGACAGATTACTGATTACGCTGAGAACTATCGTAGCGGCGGATTTGGTGGAACCGGCGGCGGCGGCGGACCGGGAGGC
This sequence comes from Gammaproteobacteria bacterium, assembly GCA_026707905.1. GTDB lineage: Bacteria > Pseudomonadota > Gammaproteobacteria > Pseudomonadales > Azotimanducaceae > Bin55. Next base: position 14,361 of record JAPOVY010000024.1, read on the forward strand.
GGTGGACCTGGTGGTGGCGGTCCCGGCGGCGGCGGCGGAGGCGGTTTCTAAACGTTAATACGTCGTCATGTGACCGACCAGTCTGGTGATAAGATTCTGAAGTTGACGGATGGTGTACTGAAGTGAAACTCAAAAGTCAGGCGCAACGACCGTTCTCGACGTGTTTTTTTACGATCGGAATCTTGTTTTTAATGTCGTTTCCACTCGCGGCTGACGAAACGCACACTCGATTTAAGTCACTGCACGAAACTCACACCGATGAGGGAATGGAGCACCTGATCGTAACGGGTGAAGCTGAGAATTCGCTTGAATCAGAACGTCGAGCGTATCTTGACCATCGGCGAGGCATGTTCTTGTATTCGAGAGGCAAGTATGAGGAAGCGTTACCGTACTTGATGTCGTCAGCGAAACACGGATACAAGGACTCACAGGCTCGTCTGGCGCACCTTTATCTGCACGGATTAGGTGGCGTTCGACGTAGTGACGTGGTAGGAATCGCGTGGATGGGCGTTGCAGCACACGGTGAGACAACGCCGATCATTCAACGGCGTTACGACCAATTGATGGCAGCTGTACCACCACATCACATGGAGTCGTTGAAGCGGGTTGTTGAGGAGTATGTAGAAAAGTACGGAAATTTTGAACAGAACGTTGAATGTGAGCTTGCAAAGCACGCGAGTACACACATAGCGAAAAATCGGTGCTACTTTGAGTACGAGTTCGCGGTACTCTCCGCATTGGAGATCGCCGATATGCAGGAGTACTATCACGACAAGATCATTCCGCCGGATCAAAACTCCTCTTTTGCCGGACTAGATAACCTGACTCGAGTTCCAGTTCCAATCGATCCACCGGATCAGTCCTTTCCGGGTAACTGACTTGATATAGCACGTCAGGACAATCCTCAGAGTAGGCATTTTGTGCCGAGTGTTCGTGTCGCACAACGCGTGGTTCGACCATGGTGTTTGCTCGATGTCTCATGATCAGTGTTCAATCGATCGACAGAATTGGTAAGCGCCTGGAAAACGCGGTTTATTAATTAGTTTTAGATATCGAAGAAGCCGTTGACGCCTTCAAGAGTTTTTTGTACTTTGTGTACTCTGATTGGTCTGTCCGGCGAATGCATTAATGCGGAGATTTTTCGCGAGGTCACGGAAAGCTCAGATTTAGATTTCGTGCACGAGAATGGTGAGTACGGCTTGCTTTGGCTCGCTGAGATACTCGGTTCTGGTGTGGGCGTGCTTGATGTCGACGATGACGGCTTGTTGGATATTTGGGCAGTTCAGGGAGGTCCGCTTCTGAATCGTCACGGATCGTTACCGGGTGATCAGATTTTCAAGAACATTTCGAGTGATGATGGGCTTCGATTCCAACGTATAACTGATCAGACGGGTGTTCATGCGACAGGTTACGGCATGGGGATCGTTACCGGTGACGTTGATCGCGACGGCGATATCGATGTGTTTCTAGCGAATTTCGGCGAAAACGAGCTGTGGTTGAATCGTGGCGATGGTACCTTCGAAGAAGTGGGTAAGACACGCGGCATTTCAGGTGATGAGTGGTCTGTTTCTGGCTCTTTTATTGATGTCAATGGCGATGGAACACTCGATCTTTATGTCGCTAACTACGTGCAGTTCACTACGTCGACACATAAGGAGTGTCTAGGTATTTCACTTCGACCGGACTATTGCGCGCCTACCGCTTACGAACCGACACCTGATCAGCTTTATCTGGGGGTCAACAACGGTAGATTCAAGGACGAGTCAAAAGGTGCGAATATTGATTCTAGTGCGGGAGGCGGACTAGGTGTGATTAGCGTGGATTTCGACAACGACGGTCTATTCGACCTGTACGTTGCCAATGATCCGACACCTAATTTCCTTTGGCACAATTTAGGGTCAGGGAAGTTTGAGAATGTCGCGATGGTGACGGGTGCAGCGGTAAACGGAGACGGTAAATCGGAAGCAAGTATGGGTGTCGACGCGCGAGATTTTGATGAAGATTGCGACGTTGACCTCTTTATGACGAATTTGACTTCAGAGACAAATACGCTTTTTCGTAATTCAGGTTCGGGTTGGTTTGTCGATGGGACGAACCAAGCTAAGCTAGGGGCGTCGAGTTACCCGTACACAGGATTTGGCACAGGCTGGGTGGACTTCGACCTGGATGGAGACTTGGACATATTTACTGCAAATGGTGCGGTGTCGCTGCTCGCGAACGAAAGTCGCTCGGCGTCTGAATCAGATCTACGTCAACGGAATCAACTTTGGTTGAACGACGGGCGAGGGCAATTTGAAGAAATCATGGATGATGAAATCGTTGCACAGACCGAGACGAGTCGGGGTGTTGCATTCGCTGATCTCGATAATGACGGCGACGCAGACGTTGTAATCGCAAACAACAATGGACCTCTCCGTGTGTTCGAGAATATGTCCGCGTCTAAACATAACTGGATCGGATTGAAGGTCAAAGATAAGCGCTCAATCGCGTATCACGCCAAGATACAGGTCGTCGGTATGCCCTGTGTGAGCCGCGTAGTTCGTACTGATGGTAGTTACGCGTCGGCGAATGACCCGAGAATAGTCTTCGGTTTAGGTCGTATAAGCACTAAACCGCGTATACGTGTCACTTGGTCGGACGGTGAGTCTCGAGTATTCGGTCCGTTGTCAATTAATAGATACCACGTTCTCAATCGCTAAAAATACTGATTATGAATTTGAGACGGTTCGCACTCATTCTGTTTTTCACACTATTCGCGGGCGCGGTGTGGTGTGTTGAAATCGAATCGGAATTGCGGTATTTACCTGCGGAGCTCGCGGACGACATTCGTCGTATGAAGGCACATTCCGAATCGCAGCTTGCTTCGGAATCAGATCCCATTGTGCGTGCAGAAATCCTCGGTCAGCTCGCTTTTATCTACCATGCGCAACAAATGCTTCTCGCAGCGGAAGCAACCTACGCCGAAGCACTAAGTAACGACGAGGTTTATGCATATCGGTACTTGCTTGCGATCATCGTATTACAACGAGGCGATACAGAAAGTGCAGTCGCGCATCTGGATCAAGTGGTTCTTAGCAATCCAGATTACGTACCCGCGTGGTACCGCTTAGGTAACCTCAAATTGCTTCAAGGCGACGTTGATGGAGCAGAGCGGGCTTTTCTAAATGCACAAAGCACTTATCCGGATTCGGCGGCAATCATGGTTGGAATTGCTGACGTCGCACTTGCACGCGAAAATTGGTCAGATGCGATTGAGCATCTGGAAAAAGCAGCAGTTTTCGCGCCCAACAATGGACAGATTGCCTACAAGCTTGTAACTGCCTACCGCCAGCTCGGTGATCAATCGAAGATAGATCAATGGCTACCGCTTGCGAATTCATCTACACAAGCGCCTGCACTCACTGATCCACTTCTGGTTGAGCTAGCAGGATTGAGCCGAAGCGGAAGGTTCTTCAGTCAGGCTGCGGATTGGGCATTTCGGCGTGGCGATCGAGAAGCCGCACACGATGCGTTACTTCAAGCCACCCAGCTAGAACCTGACAATCTCGAATATGCGCTGAAGTACGCGGCATTTTTGGAGTTGCTTGGATCTGTAGACGAGGCAGCTGACGAGCTCAAGAGATTTCTTTCGGTGCGTGAAGACGCAGCGAGCGCATGGTATTCGCTTGCACGCCTATTTCGAGACTCGGACGATGGCGAGAAATATCTCCAAGGGCTCGTGGCAATACAGAAGGCCGTAGAACTCGATTCAGGCGAAGACTTGTATCGAACATTAGCTGCAGCCATGTCCCTGCAAGCTGCGCTGTATCCACATGCGCAGGAGTATTACATGCAATTGGTAGAGCGAAATCCTTCAAATCCGTACTTCTACTACTGGTTCGCGCTGGCGCGACTCGCGGAGCGGCATTGTGATGGTCGCGAGGCATTACGACGCGCATTAGCGTTACGTAGTAATTGGGGTGAAGCACACGTTGCGCTCGCGCGCGCGGACGCATTCTGTGGTGACCTTGATGCCGCAACACAACGTTTGGACGCATTGGCTAAAGCTGCGGCAGATCGAGACATTCAATCGGCACAAGCTTATGTTGCGTTACTTAAAGGCGACACTGTAAACGCTCGCAATTTGGCTGAACCGCTTTTACCTGATCCTGACGCTCAAATGGTGCTGGATTCCATTGATGGGAACGTGCGACCCGATCGGTTGTTCGCTGACGCATCGAGCTGGTGGATTCCACCCGAGCTCGTTAACTAACGGCGAAGGATTCGTCACCAACTAGCTTCAATCTGACTTGTAGAGACGTTGCTGTTGCGGTCGCTGCACCTGTTCGAAAGTGGGCAACGCATCGGAGCGGGGCATCGTGGGTTCTAGATCGGCAAGTTCCAGACGTTGCATACCCGCAACGAAATCGATCTCGAGCCTATGCGCCGCTGTCCCCTTTTCGCAGTGTATGGCGAGTATTCGTTGGAAACGAGCCGAATGATTCCTTTCTACCGTCGAGCCAGGTAACAATCACTTCGTCGATCTCGAGCGCTTCTCCAACGCCGAAATGTTGGTGTGGATCGTGTGCGGACAGATAGCTACCGTCAGTCTGAACTCTCTGTGTAAGTACTCTCTCCCCGACGCGTATCGAAACACGAGCGTTGTAGGCATCCCGACCTTGCTCGTTCAAAACTCGGAAACGGATGCTCCGTGAACTAGCTGAATTAGGACGAGTATTCATTAGAAGTGACACGGGCGCGTCTTTGTTCACCACAACAAGATCCTGACCGCCGTCACCATCCAGGTCGCCGATCGCCAAACCGCGACTCGTGTACTGAAGTAGCTTCGCGGTACCACCTTCCGGAAGGACTAATTCAAACTCCCCGCGACATGTGCCGCGATAGAGTGTGTTCGGCTCTTGAAAATAGTCTAGCTTCTGAAGGTCTTCCTCGTCGTGATAGACACTACCGTTGGCTTGATAGATGTCGTAACACGAGTCGTTGTTCAGATCCGACGCAATCAATCCGAAACGTGTGAAACGGCGACTATGTGCACCTAGTTTTACGCGCCCCGTTTGATCTGTGAAGTAGCTTCCCTCGTTTCGAAAAAACGAATCGGTTTGCTCTTCGATATTCACCACGAGCACGTCAAAATCAGCGTCTGCATCAAAGTCAAAGGTCACGATCCCCATCCCAGCTTTTTCGATCCCGTGATCGTCCATCGCCGAGCCCCAATACCATGCGTCGTCGACGAACGTGAAGTCACCTTGGTTGAGCCACAGCTGATTGACCATGGAGTCGTTTGCGACAAACACATCAACCAAGCCATCGTTGTTAATGTCAACGCTGACGACTCCTAGACCATTACCGAAAGCCGCCGCCAAGCCAGCCGATAGAGTTCGATCAGTGAACGTACCGTCGCCGTTGTTGCGATAGATACGGTCCATTGCTGCATAGTTGTGAAGGGGTACACAGTAGGTATGGATATTTGTCGCGTAACAGTCCAATGCCGTCGACGGATCCCAGTGAAGGTAGTTGACGACGTAGAGGTCTAGAAAACCATCTCGATCGAAGTCCGCAAATGATGCGGCCGTTCCCCAACTGTCGTCCCCGACGCCAGCCCGTGTTGTAACGTCAGTGAACAATCCTGTGCCGTCGTTTTGAAGCAACACGTTGGTACCAACGTTTGTAACGTAAATATCGACATCGCCATCATTGTCATAGTCGCCGGTTGCAACTCCCATTCCGTAACCGGAGTGCGCATGGTCATCTTGTTGCGACGACTTCAGAAATTTACCTTTGCCGTTATTGAGGTAGAGTTCGTTGAGATGGACATCGTTTCTCGATCCGGCGAGTGAACCACTTTGCACAAAGTAGACATCCAGATCGCCGTCGTTTTCAACGTCGAGTAATGCGATACCGCCACCCGTGATTTCTGGTAGGTGAAACTCACCTTCTGCGCCGCTGAAATGAGTGAATGTAAGACCTCGACCGTGTGCCTCTTCACTGAACCAGATAGTCGAAGTCGGTTCGCTGCGATTCGAGTTGTTCGTACACGAGCATATAGTGAGAAAGATGATCGTTGCGCAAACGACTCGCAATACTGCGCCGTATTGACTCAATCCGAGGAGCCGTCGTTGGACTGGGGTTTTACAGTCAGTGACTGATCGATGGTCGTATTCGATTCGCTGAGTGCGTTGACGCATTCCAGTAAGCCAAGTCGTGCTTTCTCGTGTGTACCGTCGATTGCTAGAGCGGATTCAAACTTTTTCACAGCACGATCACATGCTCCTTGCGCGCCTAAGATGACACCAGCGTAGTAATGAACGTTGGGAGCGATTGAGTCCAGATCTATCGCGTTTTCAAAGCTCTGGAGCGCGCCTTCCCTATCGCCTAATCGCAAACGCACAAAGCCTAATTCTTGATACGCTATCTGAAGTTTCGGATAGATTGTCAGCACATGCTCGAGATGCTCGGCCGCCTTAACGTTGTCATCTTCACGCTGATATAGAGAGGCTAACAACAAGTGAGATGGGTAGTGGACAGGTTCGAGCTCAATCGCCTTTAATAATCGATGCTTCGCAAGATCAAATGATCGGTCTTGCAAATAGGCGAGCGCAAATCGATACTGCATATCGACATCACTAATCCCTTCTGCTTCCATTTCATGGAGTGTTGTCAGTGCATCGTCAACCAAGCCGCTTCCGAGCATGAGCTCGATGTCTTGCACTCGGTTGTTCGTGCCTTTGGCGTGCGTCAGCATCTCGCGTAATAGTGGGTCATCGAACCACATTGATTTTGTATCGATGGCTTGTGCGAGATACTCGCGGGACTTACGTACTTCACCCATTGCTCTCCATGCGTCACTGAGCAGACGAAATGCCATAGGATGGCTAGTACGCGAAACAACGGATTGAATTCTTTCGAGCGCGGACTCAAAATCACCGCTCTTGAGCAGCGCCCGTGCGGCACCTAGTTCCGCGACCGGACCAGCACCTAGCTCTATCGCACTCTCGAACATAACGTGTGCCGCTCGAGATTGTCCGTCGTCTATCAACCAATTGCCAAGCCTGACGTAAATAGCCGGATATGTGCGCTCGTGTTGGACAGCTCTTTTAGCGACTTCGATTGCTTCCCGCAAGTCACCATTCTTTTGCAACCGTAATGCAAGTAGATACTGCCATTTAAACGCCTCAGGAGCTTGCTCTAGAGCTCGACGATATGTGTTTTCTGCGGCACGGTCGAAACCGTTTGCATCGTACGTCATCGCTAGTCGTCCGAGTGCTTTGCTATCTGATGGGTTCGATGCTACTACTTTGGCTAGAGACTCTATGTATGTACGAAGCGTTTCGTCCAGAATAGAGGGTATGGGAACAACGGGTAGCTTTTCGTCGCGAGTTTTTCGCGAATGCTCCGGTTGCACCTCGCTATCGCATGATGTAGCGAGACCTAAGAGTAAACACAAAGAGAATGCGTGAAAGAAAAGAACGATACACCTGTCTCGAACTAGAGCGATTGAACCTGTGCAACTCATTCGCTGGAGCAGTTCTTGATGTCGGGTTGTAGACCGCATGATCGTTACGCCTTTACGTGATCTTGCACAACTGGTAAAACGCTAGACGAAGTGAGACTGTAAATTTTCGTTCAAATATCCTGTTGCAACGGTGATTTAACGTCAGACGACGCATCTTCCTTCGACAAACATTCCGACTGACAGAGCCTTCAAATCCGTTGGCAGCACTTTCCGAGATCAATGGATTTAGACTAATATCAGTCAGACAATCCTGAGTTAGGTACGATTTGTCAAGTGATAAAAATGAAAAAAAGTGCATTTTTCTCTTGACAAATGACACTGAAACATTTAGAAACACCACTGCAAAACTCCGAATATCTGTGCGAGCTGGGAAGGTCGCAACCATTCGGCGTAGACCTTTAGATAGTTAAAGGTAAAAATAGGGGAGGAACCCATGCAGAATCACTTCAACAAGTGGGTGTCGCTTGTCGCTGTTGCGGGCCTTATCTGGTCGGCTAGCGCCTTCGGGCAGCAAGCCGACGAAGAAGAAGAGGACGAAGAGGCAGAAGCGGAGGAAGTGGAAGAACTCATCGTGACAGGGTCGTTCATCCGTCGCGATAACTTCGACTTACCGTCGCCGATGCACGTAACAGACGAACTCGATATCGAGCTCGCGGGCACACCCGATATGGGAGACATCATCTTTGACCAAACGTTCCAATTTGGCGTTAACGCCAATGCGGCTCCGTTTGAAGGTGACGCTGCCGACGACCAACAGTGGAACCAAGGCTCAGAGGTCTGGGCCAATATCCGCGGTTTGGGAGCACGTGCAACGATGACCATGATGGACTCTCATCGACTACCCGCGGACACGAACACTTGGGGACGTCGGACTGGCGTTGACGTTACTAATACCTATCCGCAGATTGCGGTTGGGCGTGTCGAGACGATTCTCGATGGTGCGTCTGCCCTATATGGCGCGGAAGCAGTCGCTGGTGTTATCAACATCATTCCGAACAAGAATTTTGAAGGTCTTCGGATAAATTACAACAACCAAATGGCTTTGCGCGGAGGTGCGCCGAACCAGGGGTTGTCGATGATTGCTGGAGCACAAGGAGAGCGTACGAAAGCCGTTTTCTCGTTGGAATTACGAGATATCAGCCAAATGGCGCATACGGAGCGTCCAGAGTACATCGTTGGACTACGGAACCCGTGGAATCTTCAGATCGCACCTGGTTGGTCAGATTCCGGTGACCGAAGCAATCCGTCCGACTGGCGCGTACCTCACCGAAACTCCTTGGGTGAACGCTCATTTAATCCTTTACCAGATGATGTCCTTCATGGCGCGTCAAACAGGCTTGCGGACTCGCTAGGAGCGCTAGGTGACAACTGGCGACAATTGGACTCGGGTGAGTGGAACAATCTGTATCCAGATCCCGGTTGTGGCTATGGTTTTGGTGCTGGCTATGACGACAACGGAACGGTCGGTGAACGTGTCGTGCGCTATCACGATGATGATCAAGCGATCGACTCGCGAACTGGCGAACCTGCGGACACGCGACCGTGGCAGTGGGTAAAGAACGACTACGACAAGCGTGGCAGTTTCTTGAATGGTATCGTGACACCATGGGGTGGAACGGGCAACTGTCGAAACATCATTTCTGACATGCAAGACATGCAGGCTGAATCTGACCAGTACAAAGGTTATGCGTTCTTCGAGCACGAATTTAATGATTACGTGAGCATTCACGGTGAAATCGGTTTAACTGTTCTCGATTACTACACGCGCGACGTAACGGGCGGATTAGACGAAACGCCTTCAGGCATGTGGTTTGGAAAGCGCGTACCAATCGCGATCGGTTCTAATCCTGGTAACCCGTTCCGTGCCTTTGCTCGAGGCAGCTGGTACGATCCGGCTTCTGGCGCGAGCTACGGGTCCGGTTCGTCGATCCCCGCGGAAGCGCGTGCTCATGCAGGCTTCACAACTGACCTCAAAGGATTGAGTTGGGTTGATCTCAATGGCAACGGTCTCTATGAGTATCTTGAAGAGCCTGGTAATTTGTATGTCTTCGCTCAAGACGAAAACAACGATGGAATTCCAGATAGAACTTGGGACCTTTCTGATCAGACCAGTCTGGACGGTAGCGTCGACGAGAACGGCGAACCCGTGCCCGACGGTATTCCTGATGCGGATTTCAATGCTCAGCGACAGCCCGAAGCGAGGGTGATTCTGTTAAGTGCAGAAACTGACGCTGACATGGACGGCATTCCAGATCGATTTGACGGTGACTTCGCAGAAATGGGAAGTGGTGGAATACGCCTCTTTGAAGACGTTCGTCAGCCAGATGGCGATTTGAACGTGCATCCGAAGCAATTGCACAATCTGAATATCGAATGGGCCGACCTTGATAATCAAGGCATCGGAACGTACCAACGTCGTGCACAACGCGATAACGTGCGTTTCCGTCTAGGTACTGAAATTCAGATTCCAGATACTACTTGGATCGTTAACTCAGACTTCGTATATGCGCGTGGTAAGCGAGAGCGACAATATCCTGAGCCTCAATGGTGGCTCTATGTTGACTCGCTTCGCTGCCAAGGTGGCGGAGATGATCAAGCTCTTCAAGCTTGCTTCAACCCATTTAGTACAGCCTACCTTGCACATACGCCGGACGGTCAATTCATCGGTGATCCTTCGAACAAATTCCCGGATGAAGACGATCCAGGTTGGACACCTTCGGATCACCCAGCGGTCAACACGGAATTCGAAGTTCGGAATGCGGGTATTACGATGGAGTACAACCTGCAAACGTTGGGAATGGATCTCTTTGACTTAACCGCATCGAATTCCAACCTATTCGCCTTGCCTTACAACGATGCACCGGTTGGATTCGCAATCGGTACGCATTGGCGTGAAGAAACAGAGGAATATCGATCAAGTGTGATCAACCAGTCGGCATTGGGTGGCGGTAAGCGCGGATACCGTGTAAGTGGACAACGCTCATCGGCAATCTACGCTGAACTGCAATTACCACTCATTCAGGACGATGTTCTTGGTGATATGGAAGTGCAAATCGCAGGCAGATATGCTGAGATTTACACCTACGGCGTCATCGGACAGCCGGGCAATGTCACTTTCACCACGACGATTCCAAAAGTTGCGATGCGATACTCGCCAACCGATTGGTTAGCGGTTCGTGCCAGTTTGACGGAAGGTTTCGTGACGCCAGGTCTATATGCACTATTTGGTGAGCCTGGTCAATACGGTGGTCAGCGTGCAATTGGTACGCCAGCGCCACAGACGGTAGGTGATTACCTCTGTTACAACTTCCCTGAACTAGCAACAGGAATGGATCCTGCCTGTACGCAAGAGGGGATGGGTGTTAATGCGCGAAACGTTAATACGTTCGCCGGTCCAAACTCCGATCTTGGACCGGAGTTCTCCGAACTCTGGAACGCTGGATTCTCGTTCAAGATGCTTGACGGCACGATGGTATTCGACGTCGACTACACTAACGTTGTGTTTAAAGGCAAAGCTGAACAAGCTGGCGCCGCACGTAACGTAAACGTGAACGAGATCGGTCTCGAAGAGTGGTACGCGGCGCGACCACAGTGCCCAGGTCCAGGTACGCCACTGAAGTGGTTTGATCCCACGAACGTAAGTGAGACCGAACATCCCTGGTTGTTTGTTCCGTCTCCGAGCGATCCGACTACGACAATCTTGGTCACCCCGCGCGAATATGTGGAGTTGTATCCTGACGAAGCAGCATGCAAAATCCAAGCTGCGATTGATTGGGTAGCCTCCGGCGCGAAGAATGGTCAAGGTGAAGGTGGCACGGGTATTGGTAATGCTCGAGTCACGCGAGGTCGCGGTGAAACCGGTCTTGGACTGATCGATGTTGACCGCCCATGGTTGCAGAACGGTGAGCAGACGACGGAAACCGTCATCTATGCTTTAACCTACACCTTCGATGCGGAAGATATTCCGTTGATTGGAGGCGACTATGGCACCTTTGGCTTGAGTATGAGCGCGACGCAG
>JAPOVY010000133.1 GCA_026707905.1 Gammaproteobacteria bacterium
CCATCGGAAGCGATCTTCCACTCGCCGCAAGATATTCCTCGTAGCTTTCTTCTCGCGATTGGGCGTCGTAAGCACGACGACTTTGATCAGATTCGATTCGACCGATTAACAAAGCGTTCACGAGGACGTTGTGTGGCGCGCCTTCACCCGCGAGGACCTTGGTTAACGCCATTCCCGCTGCCCGGCTCACGGAAGTAGGTGCAGAGCGAGCACCCGGTGCTTTCGCCGCAGTGTTCAGGATGTTGATAACCCGCCCCCAGCGCCGCTCACACATACCTGGAAACACCAATCGCACGAGGCGGATCGCCGCAAACAATTTGAGGTCCAAGTCGCCCTGCCAAATCTCATCGGTCACGTTCATGAATGGATGCGCTTCGGATTTACCCGCGTTGTTCACCAGAATGTCAACAGGACCTAACGAATCGACGACTTCTGCGTGAGCAGATTCAATCTGATCTGATTGGGTCACATCGCAGGAGATCGCTGCAATCTTCCCATTCCGATCGGAAACCGATTTGATTTCTGTGCTCGCGTCGAGAAGCTGGTCTTTACGTCGTGCCAAGATCGCTACGTCAGCTCCTGCGCCGTAGAACGCCTTCGCCATCGCCTTGCCTAAACCCATGCTGCCGCCGGTAATCAAGGCGTTTTTGCCCGTTAGGTCCATCTCCTCAATGCTCCTACAACTCAAAATGTTCTTCTACGACGCCTTCTTGCTTACCCATAGGTCCGTAGGTCTGTTCTCGTACGTCCACCGTCGTTTCGCTCATGATCATAGCCGTTGTCGATCGCGTACCATAGCGTTCGCCAAGAATAAAGCACGGCGCGTCGTGCTTTTCTGGTGCAGGATGGAATTCCACGCCGTGCGGGTCGAATAAGGTATGGATCAGCGTCTCAAGAACGGGCTGTTTGATCTGTTCCGATAGCTTGCGTTCGCCCTTGATCACACGCAACCACTTATCGCCGAGTCGGGTGTTACTAAGACCGTAAATCCCTGGTTCAAGCGTGCGTCGTTCAGAGGTTCGATTCGAAAAGTAGACGAGCTCATCGCCGTCAAAAGCAATGAAATTGAAACCTCGATAACGGTCTCCTTCAATGGAGTCGACAAACCCACTTGCGCTCTCACGACCACGTAAAAAGTCTGCGACTAGATGACCGCGACTCAAGTCAGCATTACCGTTTGGTTCTGTCTCGGTCCAATTGGTTACCGCCGACATGCGACCGGAACGCGTCACACCCATCCAAGTGCCGTGTTCCTCTTCGTCCCTCCCAGCAAAAATGTCCGGCTCGTCCTCCCAAAAATAAGCTGGTTTGGTAGGACGTTCGAAAAACTCGTCGCGATTTGCGGCAATTACTAGGGGATGATCATCGCGAACACGATAACCAATCAGTATTAGGCACATGCTAAGAAGCGTTGTACCCAGTCTTAGAAAGGCGGGAAGTGTAATCGGTATCGGTCCATCGGATTCGCGATGGTTTATGTTCTGATCCAACGCTGACCGGAGCAGCGAGCCGAACGCTAATACGAGTCGAAAGCGACAAGAATTTAACTGCCGATCGGACTTGAGTACATACAGGACAAAACCCGTCCTCCCGTTATCAGATATCGGTCGACAAGCAACTGCTAGCCACGTAATAGAGCTGGTCGGATAAGTTGCGATCTTTTTGTTTCAGTTATAAAATCAATGAAACAAAAACGCAAAGTGCTCGATGAGTGCACCGGTAGTCCTTTCACTGGATAAAACCGTTCGTTTAACAATCCGTCATTTCATCTGCTTAGAAACGCAGCGCACTGTCGACTTCAAGCCCTTCATGGAGCGGCTCGATTACCTATCAACGCCGCGATGGTCGACACCTTCGTCGAATTCGGTCAATGAACATTCATTCGAGCATGTAAGGAAGTGGCGTCAAGGTAACACTAGACTCGCCCGTCCTTCACCAATACCTTTGACACTACAAAGACGGACAATGAAAGTGAACCACCGCGAGCGACAAGAATGAGGCAGGAGAACACAAAACCTGTAGTCCAGTTTCTCGAACGGTTACAGCAAGACGGCGGTTTAAAAAGGACGGATATTGCTAACTTCACAGGAGTCTCGAAGGCGACGGTTTCGAGATGGAGCAACGGTCAGAAGTCTCCGCACCCACGCACTCAGTTGATCTTGTCAGACCTCTCGTATGTGGTTATGAGACTTGGGGAGTATTACGGACGCGAAGAAGTTCGAGCTTGGTTGTACGCTCGACACCCTCAACTCGACGGAGAAAGAGCGATCGACGTGATTCGTGATCAACGGACGGAGTTGGTTATCGCGGTACTCGATCGATTGGATGCTGACGCCTACGTTTAGTGTCGTTCCATATGCCTGGTAGACGCGGAAAAACCCGCGATCAATCCTTACTGGACGCGCTGCAAGCTATGCCGATGGAAGACTATAAAGCGAATGTATGGCGCTCCGTTCGCGCAGGTCTAAATCCGCTTCTATGTAGTCGCTCCGGGGGTCGGTGGGACGATGCAACATTCGATGTACTTTATACGTCTGAGACTCGTGAAGCTGCAATCGCCGAACGACGATTCCATCTTTATCAAGGTCAGCCAATTCCGCCATCTCAAGTGCGCTATGAATTATTCGAACTCACGGTCTTGGTTAAAGCAGTTATGAATTTCGCTAGTCTTGAAACGCTAGTTAATATCGGTCTAACAGTTGAAGGTTACGGTCGACTGAGCTACCTTGAGCGCGAGCGAGAGTATCCGAAGTCTCAGGAAATATCCGAAGCTTGCGCTTTTTTAGGTGCCGATGGGATACGAGTGCCTTGCGCTCGTGACGTTAATCACGCTAATCTGATAGTGTTTTGCGAGGCAGATACTGAGCCGGAACTGTCTCTAGTTCATGACCACGGCGTAGTGGATTTCACAAAAGTAGCACAATGACGGAAACGTCAAAGTGATTGCGTACCAGTAATACAAGGCATGTTACGCCTCTGAAGCACGACGAGCATGTCGTCTCCAGCGGGCTTCTAATTGGACTAGAGGCGTTCCATTCCCGTTCTATTGACGAAAAAGTACCCGCTAACAAGAAGACTAAAATGCAATCGACGCCCCTTCACCTTTCGTTCACCTACGCCAGACCTTGAACTACCCGATCATTGATCCGGTTCTCGTGGATTTCGGTTTATTCGCAATCCACTGGTATGGCTTCATGTACCTGCTAGCGTTTGCCGCGTTCTGGTTGTTAGCTTACGTCCGGATTCGCAACCAGCAGATTTCATGGAATATCGCGCAACTCAACGATGCCTGCTTCTACATGGTGCTAGGTGTGATCATAGGGGGGCGAGTCGGTTACGCGCTGTTCTATGGTTTAGAGCAGTTTCTCAGTGATCCAATTTGGTTATTCCGCATCTGGGAAGGCGGGATGTCGTTTCACGGTGGTCTGCTTGGTGTCATCGCGGGATTGTTTCTCTGGTGCAAACTCAACAAGCATGGTTTTTGGGCTACGATGGACACCGTTGCGCCGTTCGTTCCACTCGGTCTCGGACTTGGACGGGTTGGGAACTTCATCAATACTGAGCTACCAGGAAGAGTCACTGATTCGGCGCTTGGTGTCCACTTTCCGTGTTTCAGTGTCGTGGACCATAACTTCCTTTGCATCGGACAATTTGAAGATGTAACCCGACACGTTTCGTCGCTATACCAAGCGTTCGCAGAGGGCGTAGTTTTGTTTGCTGCACTGTGGTTCTTCTCAGCTAAACCGCGCGAAACGGGTCAGGTCGCTGGACTTTTTCTGCTTGGATACGGAATACTTCGAATCGTGACCGAGTTCTTCCGTCAACCAGATCCTGAACTAGGATTCATCCTGTTCGGCGCGTTGTCGATGGGTCAGCTGTTAAGTTCGCTGATGGTCATCGTTGGGATCGTGTTGCTACTGCCGATGTCCACTAGATATCTACAGAGGAGAACCCACGCGTGAAACAGTATCTTGAGTTACTCGAGACGATTCTCACGGACGGTGTGCCTCGTAGCGACCGAACCGGTGTCGGTACGCGATCAATCTTTGGTTACCAATTTCGGTGTGATCTGGAGAAGGGTTTTCCACTTCTCACGACCAAACGCGTTTTTTTCAACGGCGTCGTGCATGAATTGCTGTGGTTCTTGAAAGGCAGCACCAACGTCCGCGATCTACAACAGGTCGATGTCCACATCTGGGATGAATGGGCTGACGAGCGCGGTGAACTGGGGCCGGTTTACGGGTACCAGTGGACGCAATGGCCCGATCCAGAAGGGAGCGGCGTCATTAACCAGATCGAAAGAGTTATTCGATCTATTCGAGAGGAACCACACTCCCGTCGCCATATCGTTTCGGCCTGGAATGTGGCAGATATCGACAAGATGCGCTTGCCGCCCTGTCACGCGTTGTTCCAGTTCTATGTTGTAAACGGACGACTGAGTTGCCAACTCTATCAACGAAGTGCCGATATCTTTCTCGGTGTACCGTTCAACATCGCCAGTTACGCGTTGTTAACGCACTTAGTCGCTCAAGCCACGGGTTTACAACCGGGCGAATTCGTACACACCTTCGGCGACGCGCATCTCTACAACAACCACGTCGCCCAAGCGGAACGGCAATTGCGTCGTCAGCCTCGAGCATTACCGCATTTGGTCGTGAATCCGGAGATTTCCAATATATTCGAGTTCACGTTCGACGATATCGAACTTGAAAACTATCGACCACATCCAGGTATTCGAGCACCGATAGCCGTCTAGTGAATTGATCGTTTCTCTGATCTACGCGATGACGCGAAACCGCGTCATTGGACGCGATGGCGGACTGCCATGGAGTCTGCCCGATGAGATGGCGCACTTTCGGCAAACTACCCTTGGTCACCCTGTCATCATGGGTAGAAAGACGTTTGATTCAATGAATCGCAAACCATTACCGAAGCGTCAGAATATCGTGATGTCGAGAAGCGAGTGTGAAGCCGAAGGGATTCAACACGCAATTGATATCAATTCGGCGCTTGCATTTGCATATGAGAGCGGTTCGCAGGAGTGTTTTGTGATAGGAGGATCAGCAATCTACGAGGCAGCACTGCCCGTCGCAGATCGCCTTGTTGAGACCATCATCGAAGCGGAGATCGATGGTGACGTTTATTTCCCCGCCTACGATGCGAATGAGTGGCTAGAGGTCTCGCGCACTCACCATCCGGCTGACGAACGCCACGAACACGCGTTTGACATCATTGTGCGCGAACGTAAAGGCGTTCAGGCAGAAGCTGCCTAGCTACTAAGGAGTCGCCAAGTGCTTCTCAAGCACTGAACGGTCGAATTCCAAACCCAAACCAGGTGTCGTCGGTGGCTCGATAAAGCCGTCTGCGAACTTGATTGGTTCGACGAACAGATCTACGTGCAATGGTCCGCCGTTGTACTCTTGGATCATGAAGTTAGGCGAGCACGCGTCCAGCTGAACTGCAGCGGCTGCAGCGACAGGTCCGACATACATATGCGGCGCGATCATCGCGTAGTGCGCTTCAGCGATTGATGCGATCTTCTTCGATTCAAGTATCCCGCCGCATTGCCCTACGTCCAATTGGATGATCTGAGCTGCCTGCTTTTCGATCAGTTCAGCGAAATCGTATTTAGTAGCCAAACGTTCGCCTGAGGCGATTGGAATGCTTGTATGAGCAGCGACTCTTGCCATCTCATCCACGTTTTCCGGCGGTACGGGTTCTTCA
This sequence comes from Gammaproteobacteria bacterium, assembly GCA_026707905.1. Taxonomy (GTDB): domain Bacteria; phylum Pseudomonadota; class Gammaproteobacteria; order Pseudomonadales; family Azotimanducaceae; genus Bin55. The sequence continues at coordinate 5,725 of JAPOVY010000133.1, forward strand.
AACCACATCGGATGGAACTGCTCGAATACGTCAGCGACACGAATGGCACCTGAGGTCGTAAACTGACCGTGCGTGCCAATGCCGACTTCGAGATTGTCCCCAACGGCATCGCGGATGCACTGAAAGATCTTGGCGGCGTGATTGATGGTTTTAAGGGTGAAATCGCGTGGCAAAGGGTAAAGTGGCATGAAGGGATCGAGTTTGCACGCAGCGTTGCCTTCCTCAATCAGTTGTGCGGCGACTTCACCGGCTTTCTCAGGATTCTCCCATATCCCTTCAGCTGGCATGTAGGCATAAGCCTTGATCTTCTCGTGATATCGTCCGCCTAACAATTCATAGATTGGCTGACCGGTTGCCTTACCGACGATGTCCCAACACGCCATTTCGATGGCACTTAGGGTCGGTGTCATGAACATGCTTGGGTGTCGATAGTCGTGTCGTGAGCCATAAATCCGCTGCCACATCGCTTCGATGTGGAACGGGTTCTGCCCGACGAGAAATTCATCGACGAGCTCGTGGAAGAGCTTGATCTGAGACTTCAAACTACTTGCGTGACCGGTCGGGCGTTCGCCGATACCGATGATGCCCTCGTCGGTATAGAGTTCGAAAAAAAGGAATTGGCGACCGCCGATATAAGGAGCGACGTTGTCGACGAGGTAATGTCTTGCTTCGGTAATCTTCATGAGGTGAATCGTTATTTCGTTTTCGTTGATTCGCCGCATCGCGGCAGTGCTTCAGACGCATTCTAGATATCACGCACGCCTTCTTATTTAATGGTTCATCTCTCCTGGGTTTCGTTCAGTGACAAATCGGAAACGACAGTTGAAGGTCGATCGCTAACGTTCCGGCTAATCTACATTGATAGTGCAGTGGGTGCTTTCTTGCACCACCTTTGACTCCACCAACCGACTCGCAAAAACTTAATTCCTGACATAGCTGCACAAGAATCCCTAAGCATCCCGCCTCATCGTATCCGAATGCGTGATATTAGAACGGTCGCTTCCATCGGTGTACTTTGTAAACGTATCGATAGTAAGCTCCGTTGGCGAAGAGAACTTAATGATCAGTCGAGTCGTGGCGATTCCTCTCTGATAGGTGGCTACCACGGCTGAAGCCGTCGCCGCTAAATCCGCCCCCACCCCGTCAGCTGTATACGCAAACGCGTCGACCCATCCCCAATCACAATCCATCGGGTGACACCGACCGAAAGCACGGACTCTCACGACCTCCCCGTCCGTCTCTATATGGATGGTCGTTAAGTTTCGAGTATTTTCATTTACATTCACCCAGGTTCCGTCAAATTGACTGAGCTGGGCGTGGACTAAGATCGTAGCGCTGATTGCTACGAACGCAACCAAAAGTCCTCGCGTAAATGTCATACATTTCTTCATCACAGGCCTCCTAACTTCTCAACGAGGAATCGGCTATGTTGGTCGTGATGTTACGAGTAAAGTCGTCCAATTCTTGCTTGGTTCCTCGCTTCCATCGATTCTACGACTTAGAGGCTGAACACTGCCTTGATCTAGAAGCATTCCCTTAGCGACGCATATCAACTTCGTTCATCACCATCAGACGATCGGTGTCGCGGACATCGGAATTGATCTCTCGGAGCTTTGATACCGAAATTGGTCTTGCACCGTTGCTTTGCAACTTACCCGCCTTCGATCAGACAATCGCACCTGGCCCGTTGTATGCAACCTCGATGACAAGGTCGCTATCTAGGCGTAATACGATTAAATGTTCAGGTTCTGACCTGAGCGCTATGGACTTACCTTGTGTCAGCTTAATCTGAACTTTGGTTCGTCCGTCCGCTGCAATGGCATCATGCTCTGGCTCCGAAGCACGAAGTAACTGGAGATCAAACATATACGACGCAAGTGCTTCGCCGATGCTACCGACCAAGTGTCCGTCAGGTGTGAATCTGCGTCCTGGGAATAACTCTTCCAAACGATTCACGATGTGATAAAGGTCGCCTAATAGATAGCCGACCTCCGACCATTCTTCCCCGCGTGTCTTCTGCCGCTTCTGCACCAGATCACTTATCTCGTTCTAGGCGTAGTCGCGCCATCACGCCTTGCCTTCGATCAAACCGATGAGACGTTTAAGCCATGATGCAGCCACTCGGTTACCCGTGATATCCGCGACAAATTCCTGACCTGGCGACGTGGTGTGTAGCACGCTGTTCGATAACCAACGTTTGGCGTTGCCATGGTAGCTCAGACCAGTCTGTCGCAGCCATGAAGGTACCTGCCAATGACTTACCGGTCCATCAGGAATTGATAAGCGAAGCTTCGGCAAAGCGATCTTAGTTACTTTAGCAGGTCCTATATAGATTGAATTGTTCTCGTTCCACTCCCCGATTGTGTGAGGATGTCGAATACAAAAGCCTTTCGGTTGGGACGCTTTGGTCGGTGCCGAACCAGGCTTCAGAATCTCTTCGATCTTCAAATAACCGAAAATCCGATGGTGCCGATCCGCGCCGTTGAGTTCCGAGAACAATCCATAGAACAGGAACACGTCACCCTTTCCTACGCCGTTATTCGAAAGGTGAGTCTGCGAAGCGCCTGTTTGGCCGAAAGCGCAACGACCTTTCTCGAACATCGGGTCGCAGTGGCAAAATGAGCTCGCTGTTATCACGCCCCGCGTCATTTCCTCGACGACAGAGCCTAAACCGATATCACCGTAGGTCGTGTTAGACCGATCGTCTGCGGGGATTGGCAGACTTATCGGGCGCCCATTGATGATGGGTGAAGGTGCACCACCCGCCGCGCTGTCGAAACCTTTTCGACTGAACACTACCTTCATCGTTCGTGATCATACCTTCACGTTCGAAGTTTCAGCGGATCTCGCACCAACGTGACGAAACAGCGAGAGAACACGTTTGTCCTACTCAGTTCGAGCTAATGCGTCACAGGCGATTTCTGTCTGGCGAATGTAAGCCAGAGTGGCTGAATCCACTCAAGGGAGCAAATTGCCCTTATGATCGCCAAGTCGCAGGTCTCAGCGCGGAACCGGGCTAATTCTCGTGGTCTGAAGAGACGTAATAAATACGCTCGTCAAACCTAGAACTAAGAATGCGATCGTCGGTAACGTTGCGTCTAACCAATCTAATTTAGGGAACTCTGCCGAGGTTACTAGCAATCCGTTGAAATAGATCGCAACCAGCAGTCCTAAGCTCAAGCCAATTCCAAGCACTATAGAAATTTCGACTAGAAAGTAACGGACTATGCCCCAGCGTGTGGCGCCGAGTACTCTCCTTATGCTAATTTGTCGAATTCGACGTTTGACATTGAAATTTTCGACGCCTACGATGCTCAGCATGGTCGTTATCGCGAGCAGTACCGTCGTAACAGAGAATATCCAAACAACTGCAACGTTACCGTTTGTTGAACGACGGTGAGTATCCTCGAGGGTCTGGATGGTTGGCACGATGCGATTTGGATTGAGCTCAGTGAGTTCCTGCTCAAGTTCGGGGAGGAGAGAGTCCCGAAATCCCTCATGTGCTCTCACGATTAGACCGTAACGTACCCACGCGAGCTTCTGCGAGAGCATAAAAGAATCATGTAAGTTGCTGTTGTTCGCAGCTGGTTGGGGCAGATACTTCAAAATGCCAACCACTGAAGCACCAATATCGCCGTCGTAATGAACGAGTTTTCCGATGACATCCTCCACTGGAACATCGGGGAACAGTTTTGATGCGAGGGACTCGGTAATGATCATCGCAGGTGGTAGTGAGTGGTTGGGGCCATCGCGCCACACAATCTCCTCAGGTAAGAAATTTCTTCCATAGAGCAGTTCTAACCGAAGCGTATCGATCGCTTGGTCGTCGACCATATAACGTGCGGCATTTATCTCAATCGCATCAGATTCTGTCGAACTTCTTAGCGTCGTGTACCAGCCACTATTGCTCAGTGGCACTGCATTAGTTTGAATTGCGTTTGCCACTTTGGGGTGATTTCTCAAGTACCGAAGATCGTTATCAGAATCAACGCCGACGACAAACTGACTGCTAAAGCCGTAAATGGTGATATGGAGCAGGTTGTCTTCATCGATTCCGGTTTCGGCGTTAAGCTGACTTCCCACGAATCGAGAGGCACTAACTGCATTTACTGCGACCGCGACCGAAAGTAGCACCTGAAACATGATCAGTGCAAATCCCAGCAAGCTAGTCCTCATGGCTTTCAACGTCGGTATCAGCTCAAGATTCATATGCTGGCTCGCAGTTGACTTGCTACGGCAATGTAACTTGCTCGAAACATGGGATACAAAGCGACGATCAATGTACTCACAATCGCGGTGGCGACGCCTATTAGTATCAAAGGCGTATCTAATCGAAAGAACTGTTCTATGTTCTCTTCATCTCTAAGTAGATATGTCATGGCTTCTAGACCGCCTAATGTGAAAAGAAGCCCTAGAACACTCCCAAGAACGCCAATGACAAACGCCTCAACACCAATCTGAAAGAAGACCGCTGTCCTACTCGCACCTAAAGCGCGCCGTATCCCAATTTCACGCGCATTACTCAACAATTTAGCCATGAGCAACGACAAGGTGTTGCACTGGCAGACGAGAAGAAACATGAATGAGGAGGCGAGTAGCGCAAAGACGATAGGAGGTACCGCCTCTCGGAATACGAGCCAGTCCGTTAACGGGTAGAGCCTGCTTCGATTAGGCCGTTCAAACCTCCCAAGTAGCTTCTGTTCTTCTATGTAACCGGTAAGAAAGTTGCTGTAGAGATCGTACGCCTCAGCAGTTTGAAGCTCAACCCAAGCTTGAATCCACACGCACTCTGAATTCAGGAAATCTCTATATTCGATAGTAGGGACAGGCTTCCAACAGTTGGTATTACCCCTTCTCGGTAGTTCCATTTCAACAGCCTTTGAGAAGGGTATGAAAAGTTCGGCAGGTGGATCAAATGGACCTGTGTTCAAGTCGTAAGCCTTCGGCAACATGGACCAATCCTGCAATACGCCAACAATCTGAAATCTAACAGCTGAGAGTTCAATGGACCTTCCGATTGAGTCCGTACCACCAAAGATCCTCTCGTTGAGTGATTTCGAGATCACTACCACCGGCAGCGCGCTTTCATCCGCGGACCGATCCCATGGGGCGCCGTAATCAAAAGGCACATCGAATAGATCAAAGAACTGGAACGTCGTAGCTCGACCAGGTACTTCCATTGGTTTCAACGTTGGGGAATCAGGATTTACCACTCCCGTTACGCCATACATGACTGCCTGTTTTGCATCAGGCTGTTCAGCCATCAGATTCGTCGCATCGATGTACGTGATTTGGCGCGGTATGGACTGGTCGGAGTCATCGACGGTATCGGGATTCCCTGCATCCAGCAGAATCCTGTATAGCACATCAGACTTTTGAGGTATCGGATCGTTCGACATGTAGTAGTAAATCGTCATGATCGTCATGAAAAGACCGATCCCCATAGAGGTCGTCAAGACCATCAGGCTTGTTAATGTCTGATTTCGTCTAAGGCTGTGTAGACTAATTCGGAGATAGTAGAGAAACACAGCTAGTCGGCGAATTGGAAGACTTCTGATCTCGTATCAATCATGCCGTCCTTGATGAATATCTGCCTCTCAGCCCGATCTGCAAGCGTGGGGTCATGCGTCACCATAACGACGGTTGAGCCTTCTTGATGCAAGTCAAGTAGCAACTGCATGACGCTATCTGCCATGGCAGAATCTAGATTGCCTGTCGGTTCATCAGCGAGGAGTAGATTAGGGTCGCCAGCCAGTGCGCGAGCAATGGCAACCCGTTGCTGTTGACCCCCGGATAGTTGAGATGGGTGGTGTTTAAGGCGACCCGTCAGGCCAACTTTAGCTGCGACTTCCTCAATTCGCCTTCGTCGTTCATTTGAACTGAGACCACGATAGCGCAGAGGCACGTCGATATTGTCAAATACATTGAGCTCTGGGATCAGATTGAACGCTTGAAAAACGAACCCGATTTTTTCATTTCGAAATTTCGAGCGTTCGCGATCTTTCATACTCGAAACATCCGTACCCTCAAATAAATATGTTCCAGAATCTACGTTTTCGAGCAAGCCAACGATATTCATGAACGTTGACTTGCCAGATCCGGAGGGACCGACCAACGCCACGAATTCCTTGGCTTGAATGTCCAGGTCTAAATCCTTCAGTGCGGTGGTCTCTACCGTGTCCGTTCTGAAGGTCTTATTCACGCCGCGCATCGAAATCATGCAAAGATCCTAACTTGACAGCTTCTCATTGACTAATCGTCGCTCGAATCGTTGATACGGGTCACGGTTCGGGACTGGTTTTAGAAGCCACTTCTCAGTACGGTGCAATCGACGTGCCAAAATACGACGCAACTAAAACACTTTAAAATCAATGAGTTAATTAGTGGTCCGATATATCGAGCGCACTAGATTGGCGTATTTGGCTAATGGATAGTGAAATCGCTACTGGTTTTACTGCGTGATTAGGACGGATGCGTAGTCTTGGAACGATTCCGTATTAGAGAGAATGATCCGGTCACCCGCTGACAGACCTTGGGTTATCTCAACTGAGCTGGACCCTTGGGCGCCCGTTTGTATTGACGTTCGCCGTGCAATACTCTCATCATCAATGACATAAGCAATACGCCCACCACCTGAACTTAAGAATTGCCCGCGAGGTACGACAAGCACATCCGGTATCTCACGCAAAACGATGCGAGTATTCACTCGTTGATTTCTACGTAAATCCATAGGCGGCTCGCCTTCAAATTTCATACGAACCAAAACCTGGTTGTCCAGAATCTCTGGCGATATGGATGTCACCGTAGCCCCCTGATTACTTCCGTCGATGGTTACTTCCGCGCGCATTCCAATGTCAATGTCATCAGCATAGCTCTGCGGAACCTGAGCATCCAATTCAAAGAGCGAAACATCGACGATGGTCATGATTTTCTGACCCGGCATGATGTTGGTTCGCTGATCCACATCGATGTTGCCCACGATCCCAGCAACCGGCGACCGGATTCGTAACTCCTCTGCCTGCCTTTCAAGATTTTCGACCATCAATCCTTGCCGCTCGAGCGACAAGCGCTTGGTTCGCAATTCAAAATCCATACGTTCTTGGTCTAACGCTAAGAACGACTTGGCGTGATCAAACGTAAACTGCGCTGACGTGAGTTCATCGTTGGCTGTTTCCAGGTCAATATCTGAAATCGCATCGCTGCTATGCGCGATGGCTGCACGCCGTGCTTCCCGTTTCGCCGCCGTCAGTTGTACGGTCGCGACATCAAGCGCACGTTGATTTTCGAGCGCCTGTTGCTTATTCAGTATTTCCTCTCTTTCTACTTCAATCGCAAGCCGAGAGTAATTGGATATTTCTTGATCTAGGAGATTGTGGATTTCGGGGTTGGCAAGATGAGCTACAACTTGCTGAGGTCCGACTCGATCACCTACATTGACATCCAGTTGTATGTTGCCCGCATGTTCGGAGTAAAGCGTCGGACTATCCCCTGCAACGACGACCGCTTGAACTGAGACATCATGCACTAGGTCTTCTCGCGTTACGGTACCAATCCGTACGCGCTCTGCAGACACACTTAAATCTGCTTGAAGCCAACGCGACATCATCGGTAATGTGAGTACCACTAAAACGAGTATGACTAAAACAAGCCCACCGACGATCAGCCATTTTCGATAGACAGGCGCAGGTTGAATGACTTTGTCCTGTGCGTCTGTTCCTTCAATCATGGTCTAGCAAACTCGATTGAATCATTGATGTAGTTGGACTAAACGACCGCTTTATGGTTCACACAGAATGGGTGGGTTTATTTAACGAGCCACGCAACTATCATAGTGAAACGAGCTAAATGAGCGCTTATTGAGCCTTCACCTTTAAACTCAAGTATGACCTGAACTGTAAAGCGATGCTGGCTTACACTGCCGGTCGTTCGATACATGTGAAACCGCATTACACATCGCCAACATGCTTCGCCTGTCGGGTTGAAGTGCAATCGTTGAACGCTTTCGATGAAGGTCTATCCGTTGTTCAGATCTACAGAGCTGATGGCCAGCCTGCGTTTCCTCGATGACTGCGTCTACCGTTTCAATTTAGTAGCCGCCAGAGAGCGCTGACTATGTTCGCGTCGAACGGTACAACACCTTCGTGCCGATCCATGTCGTTGTAAAAACCGATTTCGCAATCCACAACATACTCATTTAAGAGCTCCTGTAAATCATCAATCGTGGTGCCAAGTTACTTTGCCTTTCGGTGACTCAACGCTGTTGTAGTTGAAGCTCTCGTGGGAAGAAAACACGCGCACGGAACGACTAAATAGGACTGTGTGCTTGTTCGTCTCAAACTGATAGACCCGATTTCCGTCACTCCACGAATTTGTTATATGAGCCATCGTGGCGCTGGTTGCTTCGTTCGTGCGGCTTGCCTTGTTGCAGACCGCATTCCCAAGCGTGAACTGGCCCTATCCGCCAAGTTCAGAATCGTCAGCCTAGAACTAAACATCTGGTTGTTTCTTGCGACCGATGTTTCTAGAATTCGCGCCTTCCGCGCTGGACGACGTACGATCGTCCGTGCCTTTTTCTTCTGTGGGAGGGTCTTTGTAACGATGATCGCACACAACCGACTCAACCGTTGCCCTCGCTGCACAGAAGGAAATCCCCTCCATGTTAGCTACTCACGCTGGCGAACCTACACCATACGTAAACGCTAAACCTAAACGTCGCCACGCCTCGTGTGCGGCCTATCCAGCGCGTAATCACTACGCCCAAACCTCTTTCCTCGGGTTCGGATGGATCCGTCCATGCCTTAGAAAGGTCAAACCACGCGCTAGCTCGTTAGTCTCGACGTGTGTTATTGCTGCCACGATCTCCCTCACTATTGGCGTGTGGGCACAAGAGCCTCCTCGTCCACATGTTGTCGCGTCCAAACTGGAAAAACTGCCGACTTTAGACGGCGACGTTAAAGGCGATCCAGCATGGCAATCACTTACGCCAATCACGAATTTCACGCAATGGCAGCCGACTAATGGTGCACCAGCTACAAGAAGAACCGAGGTGTACTTCGCCTATTCAGACGAATTCGTCCACGTTGGTGTGATTTGTCATGAACCGAGTCAAGATGACATCATCATCTCGAGCGATGGGTTTCAGTCTGATTCCTTCGCTATGGCGATCGACACATTCCGCAACGCTCAAACCGGTTTCATGTTCGGTACTAATCCCATTGGTGTTGAGTACGACGCAAGCCTAGACAACGAATACGCTGACTGGAACTGGTCTACTTCATGGAAAGTACGTACCAAGTACATCGACGAAGGTTGGTCCGCAGAGTTCGAGATCCCGTTCACGTCTCTTCGGTACGGCAACGATGAAGTGCAAACATGGGGCGTGAACTTCGCGCGGATCAGCCGAAAAATCAACGAACAGTCTCACTGGGCGGCGCTTCCTATTCAGTTCAGCACATACCGCTTGTCATTAGCCGGACAAATTGGTGGCATAAAGGTACCGAGGTATCGCCAAAACCTGAAGATCACACCTTATGCGCTAAGCGGAATCGTCAAGTCAGAAGGAGCGTCTGTCAACTCAACTGATCGAGAGAACGATCTCGGATTCGATTTGAAATACTCCGTCACGCGAAGTCTCACGCTCGACGCGACTTACAACACGGACTTCGCACAAGTGGAGTTGGATCAACTTCAGGTGAATCTCGGTCGATTCAACCTGTTTTTCCCAGAAACGCGCCCTTTCTTCCTTGAGAACGCAGGGTTGTTTTACGTCGGTTTCGGAGGCGTCCAACTTTTTCACAGTCGCAACATCGGCATCGAACCTGGTGGCTTAAAGCTTCCACTAACAGGCGGTGCGCGTATTACCGGGAAAGTTGGTTCGTCCAACAACTTAGGCATGTTGTTCGTGAGAGCCGAAAGTGGCGAGTATCTACCTCAAAACGACTTCTTCGTTGGTCGATTCAATCGCGAGATGAAGAATCGCTCGTCGCTTGGGTTCATCTTCGTCAACCGCGAAGGGGGCGACACCGAGAACCAGACCTTCGGAATTGACGGCAAGTGGGGAGTTGGTGAGCATACGGACTTCCAAGGCTACGTTGGAAAAACGAATACGCCCGGTATTAAAGACGATGACCACGCATTTGCGTTGGGTTCCAACTACCGATCGTCAGTCTGGAATTTAAATCTCGGTCTCGCCGAAGTCGGAAGTGGATTCAATCCAGAAGTCGGTTTCACCTCGCGCATCGGCTACCGTGCTGTGAGTGGGGGTATCCACCATACCACATCATTTCCTGAAAAAGGCGGTCTCAAAGAGTGGAATCAGATCCTGTTCTTGGATGGATTCTGGGACTTCGATGGCTACCTAGAAAGTGGATTTGGACATCTGGAGACATGGTGGCTCTGGGAGAACGGTGCGGACTTTTGGCCCGTCATCAATCTGGTAAGCGAAGGCGTCAAGTACGACTTTGACATCGTCGGGGTCACTATTCCCGCTGGTGACTACGACAACCTTGAGTTTTCAATCAACACGACCTCGCCCTCAACCAAACCTTTGCGAGCGACCCTCCGTCTTTCGCAAGGTGGGTTCTACAACGGCGATCGTTTCAACGCGGGTCTCTACCTGGCGTATCGTGTTGAAAACAAATGGGACATTTCCGCTTCATACACGCACAACAACATCGACTTGCCAACGAAAGATTCAGCCTTCACAGCCGATCTCGCACGGCTAGGTGTCACCTACATGTTTTCGGCGAAAGCACGATTGAGTGCGCTTGTGCAGCACAATATCGCAGAAGACATCTTCGCGACCAATGTTCGATTCTCCTGGCTTCGAACTGCGAATACGGGTTTCTACCTCGTATACAGTGAATTCGACGAAAGGCGGGGTATAGGTGCGAATCGAAAACAGCTAGTGCTCAAGTACACACACTTATTTGACGTGTTGTAGGCATCCCGTCGGAAGAAACGATGAGTTTGCCAGCACAACAGTTGTAAGAAATCGTTCGTGCCATGACTGAGTGTCGTGTTCGTTGAGTGTCTGCTTAGATTTACTGTCGATATCTCTAAGCAGACTCTCTATAGACTCCAATTGAACTCTAAATCCTAAATGACATCCTAACCTTCAGCTGGCTATGTCTGGTCCGCAGAGAAACCAGTCATCGGTTCTGTCCAGAGCGGGAGTCCGTAGGGACGCCTCACCTGCGTCGACCTCAATATCGGGGTGAAAATCCGTCAATTTACGATGGTCGTAATCACTCCGTTCATGTATGCCGGACAGGGATTTTCTAAGGCTTGGTTGATCGATTTGCTGCTCGGTTCCTCTCTTCTATCTTCAAAGACAGGTCTGTACGTCTAGTTTTCGCCGTATGCTCACCGCAAATCTTCTTGAACCGTTCGCTCGACGCGCCATTTGGTAATTGGACAACCTTAATCGTACGGTAGGTTGATTGGGAGGAGCTTTCCCTACATAATGACATCGTAGAAATTCACACCACAGCGATTGACTCTGACGTCTCGACGAAGCGGGTGAATTGACGCGTCGGTCTCGATCGGTTTCCTGAGGAATGCGTAATGACGGACACCGTAACCTGGATCCGTGCCGCGAATCGAGGTGATTTAGCAGATGGCGAGGCATTGAGTGTACCTACGCCAGACGGCCGAACCATCGCCCTGTTCTTCACGAACGGCGAGTACTACGCAACGGATAACCAGTGTCCCCACATGGGTTTTCCGTTGGTACGAGGACTTGTCCGAAACGGTGTCGTAACTTGCGACTGGCATGGTCGCAGTTTTGACCTAGCTGGTGGCGGTTGTTTTCATTCACAGTGTGACGATGTTCGCGTGTTTCAAACCGAAGTACGGGAAGATTCCGTCTGGGTCCGATTTGAAGCAGAACCAGAGAACCGACGTGAAGCTTGGCTACGCCTGTTGTGGGAAGGGCTACTTGATGACGACCGGTGGACCATGTCAAAAGCCATTGCTCAACTCCTGCATGCTGGCGTCCCTGAAGACGATATCGTCGAGCTCATCATGCGTCATGTTGGTAGACACGTCGCTAGTTCGCACGATCTAGACGCTGGTGACGACGTTTCACGCCTTATCAACGGTTTGAAGGTTGGGCAACGCTACGAAGGTGAGGATCGACTGATCGCACTCACGATCGCAGCGCGTTCTGCTGCGGGACCCGCAGCAGATCGAAATGAGAACGTGCTGATGCCCCCACCTTACGACTGGGAACGTACTGCGAGTTGGGTACGTAACTTCTCACGTGACCGAATGGGGAACCGCATCGAGCGATGCCTCTACACGGCCAGGGAAAACGGCGACGGCGACCGAATCTTGCCACTCCTACTGGAGTGCGCGGTCGAACCTCACTTCCTCGACTTTGGCGACAGCTTGGTCTCACTTGCCTACCTTGCCGAACTTCAAGAGCTCTTCGGATGGGAGCGATCCGGCGAGCTCATCTTTAACCTCGGCGCTAAGCTCATCGGACAACCACGTCAAGAACCTGAAAGATTTCGCCGCGACGCCGTGACGCGCATGCGCGAACTACAGCCTCGGCTCGATAAAGTGCAGCGGATTGACGATGAGAGGGAGTTCGATGAAGACGTTTTAACCAAAGCAGTCACGAGTGTGGACATTCTTCGTTCGTTTGATGCGGTGGCTAACGCTTTGGAAAACGTCCCGATCGACCGCTTAATCACTAGCTTCGTGCTTCTTGCAGCAGACAGAATGGCACGGACACCGGTTGCAGTTGATGCGGGTTGGCAAAACTTGACGCGCGAACTCAACCTCGCATCATCGCTGCGTGCGATCAAGCGGCGCGGAGGTTTGACGGTGGCTGCGAAGGGCCTGTTCCATGTCGCATGGCATTTCTTTGCCGATCGGTGGATCAATATCGACTATCGGTCGATTGCGGAAGCACTAGATGCGCCGTCAACGAATATAAGTGATGAGGACTCGGCATCCAATGCTGTGCTCGACGCAATTAAGAATCTGGATGTGGACATCGTAGGTAATCACGTCATGGCGTACCTGAAATCAGGCTATTCCGGCGATCGCTTGCTACACGACATGGGGCGCGAGATCTTGCGTGACGACACAGGACAAGAAATCCTCCCCACGCTGCGCACCGTATTTGAGGAGTGGGAGATCTTGACGGGCACTGATGGAAAGCTTGGTGCTGGGCATCCTGCTACTGCACAGTTGTTGGTGGGACTGGCGCGTTACGCGACCGATATAAGGTCAAATTCCGACAGTCGATCAGCGGCGGTTACGGCGATGCACTTCGCAGAAGGTAAAACGACCGTCGAGATGTTTGAATAGGGAGGCAATGAGATGAGCTTAGAAGATGGTTTCGTACGTGTGGCTTCGGTGTCGGACATTGCGCCCGGAAAAGCTATTGCAGTACGGGTCGAAGACCGGAGTGTGGCTTTGTTCAACCATCAGGATCAGATTTACGCAACCGACAACCAGTGTCCCCACATGGGTTATCCACTGATTCGTGGTCGTACGAGAAACGGCGTACTGCAGTGCGATTGGCACGGTTGGAGCTACGACATGGCCGGCGGGGGATGCTTCACCGGCGGTTGTGACGATCTCGACACGTTTCCCGTAGAAGTTCAAGGCGACGATATCTACGTCAAGGTCGCCGGTGTCGCGTCTAAAAGAACGGGAGCGCATTACCTCTTACTGAAGGAAGGTTTGTTGTCTCGCGATGACTGGGTCCTTTCTAAGGCGGTCGCCATCATGCTCGCGCAAGGCGTCTCGGAGGATGAAACTCTCCGGTTGATCGTAACTCACCTTGGTAAACACATCGCCACCGAACAGGATGCAAACGGTAGCTGGCGACTCGTGAAAGTTGCCAACGGTATCAGTGTCGCACGACGCCTCCCTGGGGAAGACCGATTGATCCCGTTAATGATGGCCGCGAAGGGTGCGTCCGGCCGCGCAGGCGACCGACCCGAACGAAAGGCACTACCTCCTCACGCCAGTTGGGAGACCCTTGCGAACTGGGTACGGATGTTCTCGTTGGATCGCGACTGGGAAGGAATCGAGAAATGTCTCATTACAGCTCGAGCACTTGGACAGAACGACGATCAAATCTTTCCCCTTGCCTTCGAGTGTATTCTCGAACCGCACTTTATCGGCTTCGGGTTCAATATTCCTCATCTCGTACGTCTCGCGGAGGTACTTGAGGCGTTCGGCTGGGATGACACAGAGAACCTCGTATGCAACCTCGTGGCAAAAATGCTCGGTCGACATCGCGGTACGCCGGATGGCGTACGACGAGAAGCCATCGAAGCCTATCGAAACACACTGTCGTTCTTAGACGAAATCACCGAACCTGATGGCGCCGTCGAGTTCGACGAGGATAAATTCGTCATGGCGTTGCTGTCAGGTGAGCTCGGTACAGTGTTTGGTGCAGTTTCCGACGCGCTGCAATCTGGCGTCCACGTGAACCAAGTCGCAGACGCGATGGTTATGTCCGCCGCTGACCGCATGTCCCGTACCCCGGCTAGCTATAACCCCGGTTGGTGGGACCTCGGAGCGGAAATGCAGATGGGCTCAGCGATCAGAGGGGTCGCCAAGTACGGTGGCTATGCGTTAGCCGCAAAAGCGGTCTACCATGCGGCTTGGCAGTTCTATGGCGATCGATGGTTGAATATACCGAATCGTCCACTGTCAGAAATTACCCTCGACAGGAACGACCAAGCGAAGCCGTCGGACGCGAATGCAGAGCGGAAGGCTATCGTTGACGCTATCGAGTCGATTCAAATCAACAACGTAGGACCCTTGGTTGCAAAGTACCTGGCTGCAGGTCATCCCACGAGCGAACTACTTAATGAAACTGCACTGGCGCTCCTGAAACACGATACAGGGTGGGACATCCTCGATACGTTACGGGTTGTGTATGACGAGTCCGACCGTTGTCGTGACCACCCAGCCGCACACCAATTGATTGTTGGTCTTGCACGTTTCACGACCGGAGCACGACGAAGTAATAACAGCGAATCGGCGACGCGTACGGCGAAGAGATTTGCGCAACGTCAGACGGCAGTGGATCTATACTAAGCGAGATTCCTACTGACGCCTATCTCGACAAACCAACGTAGAGAGAGATTTATGTTGAAAACGGTATTGCGAAAGTGGCCACCCTTCAAATCGGTCAGGATCACGTAACGATCAGGAACGCTTTGCATTAAGTCGAACTCACGTCTGATTTGCTGATAAATTGAAAAACGGCGAAGCACGTATCTTCCCTTTACCTGAATTCAGAGGTCGTCGTAGAGATCTCATCGGCAACACTACGTTAATGGTTGCTACGGTGCCGTACTGTTTTATTCACAATTCCGTATAGACTAACTTGAGGATCGCCGAATAGTGTGTGTAAGTTGCTATTCCAATGACATCATTGTGCACTAGTGCTCCTGTCCTATCGAACGTAGCTTCGCCACAATACCGCTGTATTCCTCTCTCGAAAGTGAGCAATCCACGAAATTTCGAAATTGGCTTGTAGTAAGTCTCATCTGTCTGGCGATTTTTCCCTGTGTACTCGGGTCGATATCCGTACCACCTGGGCGACGTGACAGGAGCGTTTGAATCCCAGTCTTACGGCCACTCTCATCAACAAATCTGTATATTTCGTGATTTGATCCTTCAATCTTTTCAAATCCTTTCTGTGAAAAACTAGCTCGGATATTTCGAAACGTAACGCTACTACTCATACACGCCTTATTCGATTTAGTAAATCCTGCTTCAATTGCTTCCCACCCGGGGCAAGCTTTCCCTCGTCGTCTTCTTGAGCGTAATCAAGCCACATAATCTCAAGAAGCTCAAATAAAGACGACTTCAGCTCCCCACGTGAGAATGCGTATAGGTAGATCTCAAAGTCACCTTCAACCGTGTAGCACGATGCATCCTTATCAAACTCGACTATAAACTCTAAAGGGGGATCAACCCTAAGATGCTCATTACGTACTTGAAGGTCAGAAACCTCGATAGGAGTTGTATCGATTAGTCGTATTTCCTTCTCGTCAACCAATCCCAACACCTCTCCTTCCTCGTTGACCTTATAGGTACCATCAATCTCCACGTGAGGAGCTTCGAATAGCGTATCGCCGTTTTTAACGTTTTCATGAAGATCGCTTCGTATTTTTAATCCATTGGAGGTGGACGCGTCAAACACGCCATCTTCAAAATCAATTGCACTGACTTCCGCAATAAGCGTTAGTTCCTTCGGCGCTGGTATAGGTTTAGAGTCTTCAATCTTCAAAGATTTGGCGAACTCACGCACAACCTGTTGGTCCCGTTCCGAGCTGTAAATCGACGGACCCCGAGGCGAGTCGCGGCGCAACTCGAGACCACAATCGCCGCTTGGGACCAACGTCGTTACTGCGTCAACTACCCGGCGTACATTATTTCTAATCGGAACTCGTTCCATCATTCTGTCGAGGTTCGCGGAGGTCGTTGCTTGGATCGTGTCGTCGAAGAACACTTTGAATTCACCGAGCGCATTCAAGGCTTCATCATCACTAAACAAGGTTACCGGATCGGTTCTGGGAGCCAAAATGATTGGTGTATTAAGGCTTCCGGGTTTCAGGACCTCACACTTGAGATTAAAGGAATCAAAGAACTCCTTACGTAAAACCCTAACGTCTGCAAATGGAACGCGCGGATTTAGAAATGCAGCTGATACTAAATAAGTTAGATTAAGAAAGGCGCGTAAGGTATCACTCAGAGCGTCGAGTGAAACACCTTGATTTTCAACGTCTAGCTCTGTTAGATGGATTTCTAACCAAACGTCTGAGGCCATTAGTTCGGTTCTCCCATCATTAGGGCAGTCCTATTCTAGATATGAACAACGTTTAGGGGAGCGATTCGAAGTATTTCATCCGTTCGAACGCACCTAGTCGAAACAGCATTCGTTAGAAATGGAACTTTGCGGATAAGACGAAACTACGATCAGTTTCGATTCCGATCTGATTGACGTTCGTTAACGTGAAATCTAACTCTAACGCTCGAGTCGATAGAGCAATTCCTTCCAGGCGGACACCGAGTCGATTTTCCGTCATACCTACGGAGCGTGTCTGTAAATAAGGCGTCACGATTAATCGATCTCGATTTATCAGTATCCCGTAACTCAATGACCCTTCAACATTGAATATCAGCGGATCGGGATGCGACTCGAGCCAAGCGTTGAATGGAGCGCCACTCCCGTGCATTGAAACGAACGGATCATATCTCTGTTTCGCGGTACCCCACGTCGGCACAAGTGATAGTGTCCATCCCGTGGGATCTTTGGATGGGTTGTAGGTAGTCGAAATAGAGTAACCCCGTTCTAAATAGTTCTGCCGGTCGCGGAGCTCGAATCGACGACCCTGCAGTTCGAAGCCAAATCCCCCAGCTGACAAGCGTGCGCCGGTAACTGCTTCGATACCAATTCCCGCTTGATCACTTCCTCCGTCATACCTTAAATTCAGTGTCGCGAACGGTTCTAACGCAGCAGTTGTGGTTAACGGTATGTTGAAAGATGTGTTCAAGCCACTACGTACTCTGTGAACTTCTGCTGTCAGCGTCCCATGATTCGGATCTGTCGAGTCAGCCTTAATCGACAGTTGAGCGATGTCACTTCGCCAAGCGAGGTCGAGACCTCCTACATTGTTGAGTTCACGTGTTGCACCAACGATGAGCGCTGAGGTACGTAGATCACGAGTCTTCGTCGGAATGTTGTCGAGTCGCTCAGTTGTCAGCATTTCTCCGCTACCGACCGTCGCGATCGCCCATATCGACGTGTCGTCACCTACCTGGTAGTGTATGTAAGGTGAGATGAAGGATTGCTCCGTTTCAAACCAGCGTTGTGCGTTTCCAAATGTGTAGTCACCGGATCCCGATATGTGCGAACCGGCGAGACCCGCCTGAAGTTGGTTATTTAGGACAACATCCGAACCCACATAGTACGCTCGGGTCTGTCCACGATGTCCGTCGCCCTGGTATGTCTGTGTATCTGAGTCCGTCCAGAGCGTCCAATAACGTGAATCGTCTGACTTCAGAAATTTCTGTGAGATATGAGGTAGCGAATTGCCAAACGATGACAGACTCATCGTGTCCGGGTTAGATTCAACCTGCATCGAGACGTCGTCGAATGTTCGGTTAGGTGCGCTTGATCGCTCGATGTAAGGTAATGGATTCGTCAGATCAGCCGGTTTTATCGGTCGATCCGCTCGGAAATCCGATGTGTGAAGCATCTCTTCAAATCTTGCGCCAATCACCGAACTGACGCTGTTCAAGACCGCTCGACCATACCCAGCGAGTGCATTTGACGCGGCCTCATCGAGAAGTTCTTCACTCACCGTAACAGCAAACACCACAGTAGCCGATGCGCCAAATGAATCGGTCGCACGAACCGTCAACCGCGTCGAACCTCTCCGCAGTGGCGAGATAACGAGATCCGAGCGTCGAATGCTCGCATCGATCAGATTGGCTTCACTCCCGGTCGTCAGCGTGAATTTCAGAACATTCGCGTCGCTGAACACCTGTTGAAGGTCCTGAACGTACGGTTCCTCACCTACCTCGAGTACTAATTCGTAAGACGACTGCGCAACCTGAGGAACTTGATTCGCAACGCGAAGGCTAAATTGGACGGCGTGGTGCTGACCTGATGCGTCTATGGCTAATAACGCAACCGACGTCGAACCGATATCCGTGCCATTGATCTCGACCGTTTGCAAATCATCACTTAAACGAACGCTCGCGATGTCCCGTTCACGAACGGCAACCTTTAAGCCGTTTACGGCCGAAGCTGCGCTCACCAGGTCTTGAACAGCCAATGAGGTCGGTTCGCCTACGTACGCAACTCGTTGCGGTATGGAAGCTGCGATATTGGCGACCATCGCTTCAACCGTCGCGGTGAAGGTGGTTGTCGTGCTGGCTCCTGATGCGTATGAAGCCGTTACGGTAATGTCCGCACTTCCTGTCGCGATACCGTGCAATAGTGCGTGGTGGCCTGCTACGGCGCGCACGATCACCTTACGTTGAACGCTCAACGACACGAATTCCTGGCAATATGGATTAGAAGCATCCGCACTGCCCGTGTCACCCACGGCAGCGACTTTCTGAGCACAATCCAGTGCATGCCACCATGCAATGACATCTTCATCTGCGATGACTGCGATCACGCTCGAAGCATTGCTGGAGCTGATGTCAAACGACGTCGGCTGTTCTTCAACCGTCGAAAACGCTTCCAGCAAGCTCAGTGAACCGAGTCGTTGACCCAGGGTCAGTCTTTGATCAGGAATCAACGCGTCCGTGACCGGTGCTTCTTCGCTCGTCACGGTCACGGAAAAGGTATACGACGTTTCATTCCCTGCGGGATCGCGCCCTACCACCGTGATCTCGGAGGTTCCAACCTTCCACGCATAGAGGACGAGCGTGTCAGGTTCGTTACGGGGACGAATCGCCCAAACTACATCCTCATTACTGGAAGAGACTTCCGCAATCGAGACTTCGCTGTCCGGATCGGTAAACAGCCCGGCTAACGAGATTTCCAGCAAGCCAGGTTGCATCGTCTGATCCGGTACCGTTCGTGCTACGACGGGTGCTTCGCTCTGTTCAACAATGACCGTGAAACGCTTCGCTGCGATACCACCAGAGGGGTCCGTTGCCGTCAAGGTGACGTCGGTCGAACCGTTGCTTTTCGCAAAAATCTCAACCTCGCCGGTATGGCGGATGAAGATGTCCGCAATCGTTGCGTCAAACGCACCAACCCGGATATTCGGCGTCTGTCCGTCTTCATCAACAAAGGCGCCGGGACCGCGCCGCGTCGCGAGAGTTC
>JAPOVY010000075.1 GCA_026707905.1 Gammaproteobacteria bacterium
CGCATGGTTCATCATCTGAATCTGAAAGTCGTGCTTCCCAAGCTGGTCAATGTCCTCATACATTCGGTCGATTGACGGATCTTTACTGAACAGCAGCTTGGAGCGTGCATACATCGAGTGTTGAAATGAGTTGCGTTGAGCCGCTTCTAAACTGCGTTTAAATTGATTTCGTGGGACAAGAGACGTGTGAATGTTGACATCTTCTGCGGTGAGGCAGATAGCGTCATGTGATTTCTTCTTCTCATCAGTTGTGATCACGACTAAGTCAATATCGGACTTATCCCAGACTTCGTCATAAGAAAGACTGCCGCACAAGATTGCTGCAAGTACGTGATCATCGTCCTTTAGGTCTTCTTGGACGATTTCTACCGCATGTTCAAATCGTTCGCGAGCTGTGATAGGCATGTCGAAACTTTAAAAGTCGGATAACCCTGGTGTTTTGAATAGCGTAGTCTCGCGAATCATGTTGAATCGATTGAGACGGGACTGGTGTGTTCGACGGTATGTGACGGACGCTATCCAGTTATGAACGTCTTGATTTGGTCCGCTAGCGTATTACATGCTGACGCCTGCACACGTGCGATAAACGGTAACGGGACGATCACTGCGGGGACGAACGAGACGCCTCGCGCTTCCGAACTAAGTTTGCCAACGCTAATCTGATTCGATATGTCCCAGATGGTGGCTTCGTAATCGGACGCACCTTCCCAACTTAGGAAGCCAAAACATGCGGGTAAGCCACCGCTCGCTACCGCACACTGAAGTGTTCCAGCTTGATCGCGTCGCTCTGTTGTACCTTCAATCCATACGATGTAACGAACCCCGATCTCTTTGATCCGCTGAGCAATTTCGGGCCGAGCCACCAGTCGACCAAGTTCACTTAATTCGAGTGGTGCAGTACGTGGTTCAAACCAAGGAAAGAGTGAGTCAAGGAACGCCTTGTCGCCAATCACAGAAACGGACTTGGAACCCGTCGATGCACGATTTGCAACGCACTCGACGAAGCTCGCACGCGTTTCATCACGGTTCTTGTGGCGACGTCCAAGGATAGCGATTGCTTCGTGTCCGAGAATTCCCGTTTCGCCCTGACGGACTTGCTGGATCGTAGATGAAACACAGCCCGTCGACGCGAATATCGCGAAGATCACGACGATCATGGTTGCCCTATAGGTCATGACGTTGTTCCGGCTAGTGAGTCGATCCACGACTGTACTTGTGGTTCTCTCGCAAAATAAAAAGACATACTTGCCGCGGCGTCTCGAAGAGCAAACTCGGTCGCATCGTGAAGAGCAGCTGCCGATGCTCGACTAAGTGTTGGGTAATTGTTTTTGTTCGCTTTGCCATACGCTGCTAGAGGCCACGAGTGGATCAACTGACCGGTCCGATCCCAAAGCTGCAATTGATAGCGAATCCAGACTTCGTAGTAGTCGCTACGCGTTTGTTGTGGTAGCGTGATCTGAACCTCTTGAACTGACGGCGAAATGATGCCGTGCATGTCACCAGGCACTTGGTCAAAGTTCTCTACCTCGACATACTGTTCGAATAGAGAGCTAAACACTGTCGAGAATAAAACTTCATGCGCGCCTGTCATGTCAATCCGAAAATCGCCATGATTTTCTATTTTCTCTTCGTAGATATGCGTTCGGATCTGAGGCGGGTAGTAAGTCGCCATTCGAATCGGCAGTGGGGAAATCACGGGTGAGGGCACGCTGAAGTCCATCCGAAACTTCGCGGAAGTTCCGCAACCAGCGAGGAATGCCAACGTAAACGACACTAATGCGCCTAGTGCAACGAATCGTGCTCGATTCATTCGTACGTTTTCGAGTAACCCATGTGGCTAGTTTAACGAAGTGAAGGTGACAAAAGAACCTCAAAATGGTGGCGACCGTTCCGGCATCGATGTTGCATACCGTATATGTCTATCTTGGTTCTACGTAGAACGAAAGAAACAAGCGAACCATCGGTATACATTTTGACCCGAATTCGAGAAGATGTTTCACGAACGAAGTCGAACTTATGGGTATCGCCGACGAGCGACTCGCTGCTCGGGCGAGATTGACCATATGCTCGTATATCAACGGTCTCTTAGTGTATGCCTGAGTGTACGGTGACTTCTCTTGCGGCGCGAATACCGGACAGATAAGCGCCGTGTACCGTAGCTGGAAAATCCTTGTGCGTCGCCTCTCCCGCGAAAAATACCTGATTTGCAATGGGTTTAGCGAGCTCTGCATGATCTGCCCAAGACACATTTATTGGTACGTATGAGTAAGAGCCAAATGACCATGGATCGGATTGCCATCGCGTGGTCGTTGTGTCCCGTAACGGCGGCAGGGATCCGTACATATTTTCTAGTGTAGTGAGCGCCGCGCTCACGACTTCCGAGTCTGACATGGATTCGATCTGCGCACCGTATGCGCCCGCATTGAACATCATCAGAATCGGTTGCCGCGTATAGGCAAATAGATTGACCGTCTCGGCCCATTGTCCGGGGTGAGTGCCTACATGGCCGATCAGCTCGACATCCGGCGACCAAAAGACCTCGTCGAACAGCAAGCACGTCTTGTTGAGCACACCCATACCAAGATCGTCAATAGCACGACGCTTTGGTGCAGGCAATTCCGGAACGAAAGCGATGACGCCTTCCTTGAGGACACCGAGGGGCGCAGTCACGACGACACGAGCGGCTTCAAGACCCTCTCCACGAGCCGTAGTGAGGACGACACCCGTTTCGCTATAGTCGATCCCCGTCACAGGTTGGCCGGTTCGAATGTCCAGTCCTGCAGACAGTATCTCCGTGATCTGACCGTATCCGCTAGGAAAGAGTGCATCGTCACCAGGCCAATCTTCGCCGCCGCTGATGCTTGCGAGCGAGAGATCGCCGATGTCGGCCGCGTACTCGTGCTCGATCGCTGTGTTCAACACATAGGCTAGGTATCGTCGATCATCGTCGTCCAACCTCGATACGTTCACGAATTTCTCAAATTGCGTGCGTAACGACTCACGAGGATGTTGTCTAGCAAAACTCCAAAATCCCGTCACAACGTGGTCCCGCGATCGATGCGCCGCGACACCGCCGTGAAAGTAGGTGGAAGCATTGTCGTAGTCTGTTGGCAGGATCTGAATGTCGTTGTCAGCTGCAATCCTGGCGATCGGATTGCCGTCGACACCGTGAATCCATGAAGCACCAAGGTCAATGGGGTGGCCGCCGATG
>JAPOVY010000148.1 GCA_026707905.1 Gammaproteobacteria bacterium
GGTCTTTATCGGTTCGTGTACGAATGCTCGCATTGAGGATCTTCGTGCGGCAGCCGCGGTCGCGAAGGGTCGAAAAGTATCAAGTAATCTTGACGCTGCGCTTGTCGTACCAGGTTCCGGTCTTGTGAAGCAACAAGCAGAAAGTGAGGGTTTAGACCAGATTTTCGTAGACGCTGGGTTTGAATGGCGTGATCCAGGTTGCTCGATGTGTCTCGCGATGAACGACGACCGGCTGATGCCCCGAGAACGTTGCGCGTCGACGTCGAATCGAAATTTTGAAGGTCGACAAGGGCACCTCGGCAGAACACACTTAGTTAGTCCTGCGACCGCTGCCGCAAGTGCTATTGCGGGTCACATCGCGGACGTTCGGGAGTATCTCCAATGAGCGCGAACCCGCTTCAATTCGTACGGCATTCGGGCATCGTTGCACCTTTGGATAAGGCGAACGTCGACACCGATCAGATCATTCCGAAACAGTTTCTTAAGTCGATCAGACGTACCGGATTTGGTGAGAACCTTTTCGACGCATGGCGCTTTGAGGACGAAGGCACAATTGGAAAGCCGCTTACAGAGCGACAACCAGTAACCGATTTCATATTGAACGATCCGCGATATGTCAACGCTTCGATCTTGCTCGCACGGGAGAACTTTGCGTGTGGCTCAAGTAGAGAACATGCAGTTTGGGCACTGTTGCAGTATGGGTTTAAGTGTGTGATCGCATCCTCTTTCGCCGATATCTTCTACAACAATAGCTTCAACAATGGTCTGTTGCCCGTTCAGCTGACACATGCGCAAGTAGACGAGCTCTTCGATCTCGCAACTCAGAGCGATCCGATCGAACTTTCGATCGACTTAGACGAGCAAGTTGTGACTGGAGGTCACCATTTAGCGTTTCGATTCGCGATTGATGACGTGCGAAAGAACCGGATGCTCAAAGGTCTGGATGAGATTGGTCTGACGCTAGAACATACCGACGATATCAGGGCGTTTGAAGCTCGGCATCGGAACGCAAATCCGTGGCTATTCAAGGAAGCAATCACGTGAGATCAGCTCAAATCCTTGTACTGCCGGGTGACGGAATTGGCGCAGAGATCATGCCACATGCGGTTCAGGTGATGCGTAAAGCCACAGAAGGCGTCTTCGATCTACACATCGACGAAGCGGACGCGGGTGGAATCAGTATCGATAAGCATGGCGTTCCATTAACGCCAGACACCTTACGTGCGGCTCAAGAAGCAGATGCAGTTCTTCTCGGCGCCGTTGGCGGACCGAAGTGGGATAACCTACCAGTCGACCAGAAACCCGAAAAAGGTTTGCTAGGGTTACGTTCGGGTTTAGACGCTTATGCCAACTTGCGACCAGCAATTCTGTTCGATCCATTAGCCGCCGCATCAACACTACAAGCGCAATTCGTAAGTAATCTCGATCTACTCATCGTGCGCGAGCTCACCGGCGGAATCTACTTCGGCGAACCTCGTGGCGTGAGTATCGAAGGAAACGTACGTCGCGGCGTAAACACCTACGTCTACGACGAAACTGAGATCCAACGAATCTCTCGTACGGCTTTCGAGTTGGCTCGGAAACGAAATCACAAACTTTGTTCAGTCGATAAAGCAAACGTTCTTGAAGTCACTCAGTTGTGGCGCGACGTTGTCAACGAGGTACACGCTGACTATCAAGACATCGAGCTGACTCATTTATTAGTGGATAACGCCGCGATGCAGTTGGTTCGCGAACCCAAACAATTTGATGTGATCGTGACAGGCAACATGTTTGGCGATATCCTGTCCGATGTCGCGGCAATGTTGACGGGTTCACTCGGCATGCTTCCCTCAGCGTCATTAAATGCGGACAATTGTGGAATCTATGAGCCGGTACACGGAACCGCGCCAGATATTGCCGGTAAGAATCTTGCGAACCCTCTTGCGACAATCCTTTCAGTCGCCATGATGCTTCGATACGGGTTGGATGCGGGAGATTTGGCCGATCGACTCGAGAGCGCGGTCGATACTGTCCTTGCCAAAGGCTATCGAACGGGCGACATCATGCCATCTGGACCCGATGATTCGGTCCGAAAAGTAGGCACGGACGAAATGACGGACGCTGTACTCCAGGAGTTAGGGTAGATATGGGAGCTGTAAACGTCGCAATCGCTGGTGCGACGGGCGCTGTCGGTGAAGTAATGCGCGAAATGCTCGAGGAACGCAGCTTTCCAGTTGGGCAGATCAACCTTCTCGCGAGTTCTCGCTCGGTGGGAAAGTCGTTCGACTTCGAAGACCGTAAGATCAAAGTTGAAGTGCTCGATGATTTCGATTTCTCGGATACGCAAGTCGCGTTCTTCTCTGCGGGTGGCTCGGTCTCCGCGGTTCATGCGCCGCGCGCAGCCGAAGCAGGGGCAATCGTCGTCGACAACACATCGCATTTTCGTCAAGAATCCCACATACCGTTGGTTGTACCGGAAGTAAATCCGCATCGAATCAAGGATGGTCTCGATACTGGAATCATTGCGAATCCAAACTGTTCGACCATTCAGATGGTGGTTGCGCTAAAACCAATTTACGATGCCGTCGGGATTGAGCGTATTAACGTCGCCACGTATCAAGCTGTATCCGGCGCGGGCGCGTCAGCGATACGGGAATTGGCGGAACAGACCACGAACATTCTCAACGGAAATGGTGCAGAAGCAACTGTGCATCCGGTTCAGATCGCATTCAACGCGATTCCTCAGATCGCTGAATTCGAGGAGAATGGCTACACGAAAGAGGAATGGAAGATGGTCCTCGAGACGAAAAAAATCTTCGAGGATGAGAGCATTCAAATAAACCCGACGTGTGTTCGCATCCCGGTGTTCTACGGTCATTCGGAAGCCGTTCATATCGAAACGAAAGAGCCTATCAGCGTTGATTTCGCACGCGACTTGCTGAAAACTGCGGAAAACGTCGTGCTTATCGATGAACGTGAGTCGGGCGGCTATCCGACCGCAGTCCAACACGCTGCCGGTACGGATCCGGTCTTCGTCGGACGCGTCCGAAAGGATGTTTCGCACCCGCGAGGTTTGGATATGTGGGTCGTATCCGACAATGTACGCAAAGGTGCAGCGCTGAATAGCATTCAAATCGCAGAAGAACTGCTTTCCATCCTTAATTGACTACGTTTCTGGTTCTACCAG
>JAPOVY010000037.1 GCA_026707905.1 Gammaproteobacteria bacterium
GCGTTCTTGTACAAAGCATGTATCAGTTCAGTACTCGCTGATAACCAATGAACGCAACCATGCGACACGATTCAAGATGACTACTCCCCGCCAAATTCTCCGCCAACAGCCAACGGGCCGTTCTGGACTCTACGACCCTAGAAACGAGCGGGATTCCTGCGGAGTCGGCTTCGTCTGCGACATAAAAGGTCGAGCAAGCCGAAGCATCATGGAAGACGCAGAACACATGAACTGCTGTATGGTGCATCGAGGAGGATTAGGTTACGAGAAAAACACCGGTGACGGTGCTGGAATTTTGACAGCGATTCCACATAAGTTCTTCAGCCGTATATATCGAGAATCACACGGGAATGAACTGCCTGAGCATGGTGAATACGGGGTTGGCATCGTGTCCCTACCTCAAGCTGAGGATGAGCGCGAATCGTGCAAGCACGTGGTCGAAGATGCGATCAAGGAAGCAGGTCAGAGGTTACTAGGCTGGCGAGACTTACCAATTGATCCCGACAGCGCTGATATTGGCGGTGCAGCTCGGCGTGCGATGCCACATATGGCTCACTGCTTCATTGCAGGTGTCGATTGCGATTCAGCAGACGCGTTAGAACGTCGGCTCTACATCATTCGAAAGTTAGCGACCCACCGGATCAAAGCCGATCCAGCATGCGATAGACAAAAACTCTTTTATATCGCGAGCTTATCTACCAAGGTCATCGTTTACAAGGGCATGCTGACACCCCTACAGCTGTTTCCTTTCTTTAAGGATCTACAGGCTGAGGACTACGAGTCACACTTAGCGATGGTGCACTCACGTTTTTCAACCAATACGTTTCCGTCCTGGGACCGCGCACAACCTAATCGATTCATGAGCCATAACGGCGAAATCAATACGCTACTCGGTAACTCCAACTGGATGAACGCGCGCGAAGGCGTGGCCGAGTCGGAGCTATTTGGCGACGATCTACAGAAAGTTTTTCCCGTCGTCGAACCTGACTGTTCGGATTCCGGAACGTTTGACAATGTTCTCGAGTTCCTTTTGATGACGGGTCGAACGCTGCAAGAGTCGGTCTTGATGATGATCCCAGAAGCTTGGCAGCATCATGAGGAAATGTCGGATCAACGAAAGGCGTTTTACGAATTTAACTCGTGCCTCATGGAACCTTGGGACGGACCCGCTTCGATCGCTTTCACGGACGGTAACTACATCGGCGCGGTTCTCGATCGAAACGGTCTTAGACCATCTCGTTACTACATCACGTCCGATGATCGCTGCATCATGGCATCTGAGGTAGGTGTGCTCGATGTCGATCCATCAACCGTTGTAACAAAGGGTCGCCTGCAACCAGGCAAACTCTTCTTGATTGATTTCGTCGAGGGTCGGATGGTTCCCGACGAGGAGATCAAGTCAGAATGGTCTGCCAAGCTTCCGTTTCGCGAATGGTTGGATAACCAACGGATTGAGCTAGATCAGCTCCCTGTCCCTGCTGATGTGCCTGGTTACGAACCCCATTCGCTGCTCCAACGTATGCAGGCGCACGGCTATACAACGGAAACGATGCAATTCATGCTCGTACCGATGGTTAAAGAGCTTCGCGACCCGCTTGGGTCAATGGGTAACGATGCAGCTTTGGCTGTCATGTCCGATAAGCCGCGCATGCTGTATGACTACTTCAAGCAACTCTTCGCGCAAGTGACGAATCCAGCAATCGATTCGATTCGCGAAGAGATCATCATGGCGCTCGAGTGTTACATTGGCCCTGAAGAAAACCTGCTTTCAGTAACCGAGGCCCACGCGAATCGGTTGCGCATTCCCCATCCGATCCTGAGCAACGAAGAGCTCGCAGCTGTTCAGCACATCGATCACAAAGGCTGGCGTGCAAAAATTATCGATACGACTTTCGCTGTTAGTTCTGGCGAAAGCGGTCTAATCGAAGCACTCGACCGAATATCGGAAGAATCCCTACAAGCGATTGAGGACGGCTATCGCCTAGTCGTGCTTTCGGATCGACGCATGTGTAACGATCGAGTGCCAATTAGCGCGTTACTCGCAGTAGGCACAGTCCACCATCATCTAGTCCGACATCACGCGCGAACGCGGATTGGCCTTGTGCTTGAAACTGGCGAAGCACGTGAGGTTCACCATCACTGTTTGCTTATCGGGTACGGCGCTGACGCGATCAACCCGTACTTAGCGTTTGAAGCTCTCTGGCAAGCGCGGCGTGACGGTTATCTCGACGACGCAGATCATGTAAACAACGACCTTGACGTCGTCGCGTCATACAAAAAAGCGGTTGCCAAGGGCATGATGAAAGTCATGGCCAAGATGGGTATCTCGACGCTCCAATCCTACAAAGGGGCGCAAATCTTCGAAGCGGTCGGATTGGCTCAGGAAGTCACTGATCGCGCGTTTGCTGGGACAGCAAGCCGAGTTGAGGGTATCGGATTCGATGTTCTTACCGAGGAGATGCGTCGTCGCCATGAAATTGGTTTTCCAGGACGCAACGTCGTTCGCATCCCAGTGCTTCCCAATCCTGGTGACTTCCATTGGCGTTTAGGTGGCGACCGGCACATGTGGGATCCCGAGGCAATCGCGGATCTACAGTTTGCCGCGCGAGAAAACAGTGAAGACGCCTATTGGCGATTCAGCAGTCACGTAAACGAACTTAACACGCGTGAGTCGAATCTTCGGGGTCTCTTGACGTTCATTGACCAACCTGACGACGTTGCCATTCCACTGGATGACGTAGAACCTGAAGGCGAAATCATGAAGCGCTTTGCCACAGGTGCGATGAGCTTCGGTTCTATTTCCGCAGAGGCACACGAAGCGTTAGCGATCGCGATGAACCGAGTCGGCGGCAAATCGAATTCTGGTGAAGGCGGTGAGGACTCGGCACGGTTTTACCCCGATAGCAACGGCGATTGGCGTCGTTCCGCAATTAAGCAAGTTGCAAGCGGTCGATTCGGCGTCACGATTGATTACTTAACGAATGCAGATCAACTCCAGATCAAAATCGTACAAGGTG
This sequence comes from Gammaproteobacteria bacterium, assembly GCA_026707905.1. Lineage (GTDB taxonomy): Bacteria > Pseudomonadota > Gammaproteobacteria > Pseudomonadales > Azotimanducaceae > Bin55. The sequence continues at coordinate 3,018 of JAPOVY010000037.1, forward strand.
CGAAGCCTGGTGAAGGAGGCGAGCTACCTGGTACCAAAGTCGATGACTTCATCGCAAAGATTCGTCATTCAACGCCAGGCGTTGGTCTCATCAGTCCGCCGCCGCACCACGACATCTACTCGATCGAG
>JAPOVY010000019.1 GCA_026707905.1 Gammaproteobacteria bacterium
TGTTTTGATGAGATCCGCGAGCCCCTGACGGGTCGTTGCACGCGTTGAAGCCACGGCGAGCGGCGCGTTTTCAGCGATTTCCTTCGCAAGCGAGATTGCTCGATCGCGAACTTCCGCCAGTGTCACGAGCTCGTCGACGAGTCCACGTTCCAGAGCTTCATCTCCTTTGATGCGACGTCCTGTGTAGAACATAAGGTTTGCGAATTGCTGTCCGACGAGGCGAGGCAGCGTCACGGTTAACCCAAAACCGGGATGAATACCGAGTTTTACAAAGTTGGCAGCAAATCGTGCTTCGGGCGCTGCAACTCGAAAATCTGCGACGAGCGATAAGCCTAAACCTCCTCCAATCGCCGCTCCTTGAACCGCTGCGATTAAGGGTTTCTTTGCGCGAAATAAACGAACACCTTCTTCGTAGAGCGAACCGGTTCGGTTTCGAAAACCCTCTTCCGTAAACTCTTCGTTACCAGAACTCTCGTCGCTTCCGCTCCCGAAATTCGCACCCGCGCAAAATGATTTTCCTTGAGATGCAAGAACAATCGCGCGACAATCCGGATCGTCGTCAAGTACATTGAAAGCGTCGGCGATCTGATTTATTAACAGAACATCGAAAAAATTGTGTGGTGGCCGTTGGATTTCGACAATTGCGACGGCACCATCCCGGGTTACTTCGATATCTGGGTATTTCGTTCCCACGTAATTAGTCTCAGCTAGTTGAAAGAGTAGATGTTACCAAGACAAAAACCGTCTTCTGAACGACCTCGCCTTAGGAGTCTAGCGTTTCCAGCCATTATCACGAACTTAATGTTCTCTCTCGTGGTCATTGCACAGACGAGATTTGTTGGTGAGCTCGGTGAACAAGCAATCGCTGCGGTTGGGATGGGTCAACGAGTGTTCTTTGCGACGCAGGCATTGCTGATGGCAATCACAGCGGGTACTACCGCACTGGTTGCCAGAAACTGGGGCGCTAAAAACTACGACGAAGCTGGTCGAATGACAATGGCTAGCCTATCGCTCACGGGAATCGCGAGTATCGCGAGCGCGATTCCCGGAGTTGTTTTCGCGTACGAGATTGCCTTGGTGTTTGGTGTCGACGAGTACACAACGCGACTCGCATCGGAGAACATCCGTTGGTTATCAGTCTTTAACTTAGCGTTCGCGGTGAACTTTACGATCGGTGCCGCACTTCGCGCTGCGGGGGATGCATGGACGCCGTTCTGGATAAGCGTGGCTGTCAACATTGTGAACATCCCGCTACTTTATGCACTCGTGTTAGGTAATTGGGGATTTCCAGCGTTAGGTGTTAAGGGCGCGGCCATAGCCGGTGGTGTCGCCGGTTTACTCGGCGCGCTCATCAGTCTCATACTCTGGATGGGCCAGTGGGTCCGCGTTTCCTACGTTCGGATCAGTTGGTGGGATAGAGATCGGTTCAGGCAGTTAGTCGATGTGGGCTATCCGGCGGGGATTGAAATGATGGTTTTTCAGGTCGGCTACTTCTTTTTCTTGGTTTTACTTGGAAACTACTATGGGACGTCGGCGTTCGCCGCATACTCACTGTCGGGAACTATGTTCATGGTTTGCATGGTCGTGGGCTTTGGATTCTCTGTTGCAGGTTCAACACTTGCGGGTCAATACCTTGGTGCAAACGATCCGGAAGGCGCAGTGCGGAGTGGCTGGCGTGCGCTGTATTACGCCGTTCTTTCGATGGGAACCCTAGCTCTCATTGTTGTGTTGAACGTCGAGTCGATTGTTCACCTGTTTCTGCGAAATCCAGAAGCGCAAACCGTGGCGTATACCGTACAGATTGCGTGGATGCTTGCGTTTTCAACACCATTGATGGCTATTGAGTTCGCAATTGGAGGTGCGTTACGGGGCGCTGGCGATACACGTTTTCCCATGATCTCGACTTTAATTGGTTTGCTCGGAATTCGGTGCGTTATCGCGGTTATCTGCGTCGTGCTCAGTCTTGACGTCATCTATATGTTTGCGGCGATGGTCGCAGAGAATCTCGTGAAAGGTGCACTCCTCATTGGTAGATATCGAACGGATCGATGGAAGAACCTAATCCAACTCGAGCCGGAAGAGAAGCTAGAAAAGAGCGGAGTACAAGACGACGATCGGATTGCCCAAAATCGATCTTCTCCTAATGCGAGATAGACCGGTGTAGAGGACGATCTCATACGCGCGTCGGTCGGGTACTAAGTCGCAGTTGATCGGCTGTTAGTGGTCGCGTATTACGTAAATACCAATGTGAAAGCGATCGAACCGAATCTATCTATTTAGCGCTAGGTGACATAAGTCAACCGGAACCTATCAATTTAATTCGTGCTCTTTCACCGACGTAGTACGTCAAGAAGAAGCGGTCGGGTCTAACGACGAATATGGCGATCCTGCAGTATCACCCTTTATATAACGGCTTTTTAGTTGTGTTTGCACTCGTTGTCGTGCTACTTCTGACGCGTCGAAAGTTACGTCGAAGCGAGCTTTGGCAAGCCACTTTAACGCCACTTTCATCCATCATCGGCAGTGGATTCCTTGTGATGGCGCCGTTGCTTGCCAGCATTGTCGGCAATTGGGCACCCTTGGTTATCTGCGGAATCGTGCTTCTGGCGTATTCGATTGGTGCTGTGATCCGCTTCAACATCATGCACGTTGCGCCGCAGACGCAGGAACGACACGGATTTTTCAATCTCCATGATCTCGACTATGTTGGCAAGATCGTCCTTGTGATTGCGTACGTAATCGCGGTCGCCTTCTACCTTGAATTACTCTCGAATTTTCTTCTCAACTACCTTGGGATCCAAAGTCCCTTTTTGGAACGCTGCCTAACAACAACCATCATTGTTTTTATCGGACTGGTCGGCTATCTGAAGGGATTAAGTGGATTGGAAAAGCTCGAAATGTTCGCGATGACCCTCCAATTCGCCGTCCTGTCCGCGTTAATCGTTGGGCTTCTCGTCTATAGCGTGACCGCCTATCAGGATCATGCACCCGTCGTTGCCGTCGAATCGCACAGTGTCAATACGAAAGTGCGAATGGTTGCTGGGGTCTTGTTGATCGTGCAGGGATTCGAAACTTCACGATTTCTGGGTGAGAAATACGTTCCAGCTATCCGTGTACAAAGCATGCGTATTGCACAGTGGATTTCAGGCGCTGTCTTCATAGGTTCGGTTGCGCTGCTGATGCCAGTCGTCCAGACGATGAATTTGGTCGACATTAACCTGTCGGAAATTGTGGTGGCATTGACGCCCGTCGCTGTGGTACTACCGGTGATTCTTATGGTTGCGGCAGTAATGAGTCAGTTCAGCGCGGCCGTTGCGGATACAGGTGGCGGTGGTGGACTTATAGCTGAGAATAGTGCACAACGTGTAACGACGCGCTTCGGCTACGTCTGCGTTTGCTTAAGCTCGATTTTGTTAATTTGGGCTGTTGATCTGCTAGAGATCATTGCGTTAGCGTCTCGTGCATTCGCAGCGTATTACTTGATTCAGACCATTATTGGGCTCGTCGTCAATCAACGGTCATCACAAGAAAAGACCACGTTGTCCTGGATACGGCAAGTGTTCTTTTCCATCATCGCACTGATACTCGCGTATATCGTTGTGTTCTCGATCCCTGTTGAATAGACTAACCGCTAAATGGCTGAAGTTCCTACTATATCGATTGCGAGATTTCGTCTAATCTTCTAAACACGCAAAAACGAGATCTCGCCGATTAACGATCCCAATCGGGTGGCGCGTTTCATCCGTTACGACCGCTTGGGATAGATCCAAATTCGCCAAGAGTCTTGTCGCATAAACCACTTTCATCCGAGCTGGAACTGAAACGATCGGTTTCGTCATGATCTCGAACACATATGTGCGATTTGGCGGTCGGTGCTTCCCCATAACTTCTCTCGCCACGTCCGTCACGGTGACTAGGCCAATCTCATCGTCCTCATCTCGGCGATCGACAATCAACGCGTTTAGGTCGTGTTGTTTCAATAACGTGATGGCGTCATGTACGGTTGCGTCACGATCTATCAACTGAAAGTCCTGAGACATGAAGTCTTCTACTCGTGAAATTTTCTCGTCCGTCATGCGTCGTTGTCCATTGATTCAAGTATGTAAGGCATTTGCGTCCGCAGACCGACCGCATCTTCTATTCCCAATTGAAATGCGATGCCAGATCCCGGGTTCTCATCAAAACCACCAACACTTTGAATGGCATCCATGATGTCCTTCGCGCGGGAATCGGCAGCCACGAACAAGATTGCATCACGAACAGAGGTGAAATCGAGTCCGAGAAATGTCTTGGACGCTTTCAAGCCTTCGCCGCGAACCTCATGAATAACCGTAGCGCCCGTCGCGCCCGCCTTTCGTGCTGTCTCGATGATCTGATCCGTCTGATCTACGGACACAATCACAACAATTAGTTTCAGCATATCGTTACTGCCCTACCTGAGGTGGAGTGTTTTTTCTTTTCGTTAATTTGGAGTTGATGAGGGAATAGGTTAGTACGCTCATGATCGGAAAGACGCTCGCAAATGCGATCAGTCCAAACCCGTCGATCAACGGGCTTCGACCCGGAATGTTGCTTGCCAAGCCCAAACCAAGTGCGGCTACGACAGGTACGGTGACCGTCGAGGTCGTAACGCCACCGCTGTCATACGCTAGCGGCATGATCGATCTGCTCGCGAATACAGTCTGGACCATAACGATGACGTAACAGACGATGATATACCACTGCAACGGTGTTCCCGTTACGATTCGAAAGCATCCCAGCGACACACCAATCGCGACGCCTACCGCAACCGCGAGTCGTAATCCCCATGCGCTGATCGCGCCGCCGGATGCACTTTCGGCTTTCAACGCAACGGCCATTAGGGGAGGTTCAGCGATCGTTGTCGCGAAACCAATCGCTGCTGCAAATGCATAGACAACGAGGTAGTCAGTCCACACGACCTCGTGTACGGTCGTAGCGATATTGGATGCGGTTAGCTGCGCCGCCATGGTTTCACCGATCGGAAACAGTGCCTCATTCAACCCGACCAAGAACAAAGACAAACCTATGAGGACCAATACGAACCCGCTCACGATCTGTTTTAGTCGAGGTAGTTTTTGGCGCAACACGAGCACTTGAAATACGACGAGAACGAGGATGATCGGTGCGACATCCCGTAGCGTTGCGCCGAAAGAAACCGCTAAATCGACGAGGAATTGCACTTCAAGCGACCATGTTGTAAGCGAGGATGAAGATGATGGGCGCTAGACATGCAAAGGCGATCAGACCGAAACCGTCGAGCATGGGATTTCGTCCCTTGATGCTAGTGGCCAATCCAACTCCCAATGCGGTCAGGAGGGGAACAGTGATCGTGCTAGTCGTGACACCACCAGAGTCGTAAGCGATACCGATGATCTCGGGCGGCGAGAAAAAAGTGAGTGCAGTTACGATCAAGTAGCCTGAGATGATCATCACGTGGATCGGCCAGCCTTTGAGGATGCGAATCACGCCGATTACGACTGCTGTCCCGACTGATGCGGCTACGACTAAGCGTAGATTCAGCGCGTAGGCGTCGCGCACGCTAACGTCGTTTTCGATATGCCCTGCTAGTGCAACGACCTCGGCAGCCTTCGCAGCAATGGCGATGAGCGCAGGTTCCGCAACGGTCGTCCCAAAGCCAAGGCAAAACGCAAAACTGAGTAATGCGACCAAACTGCTCTTTCTAGTAAAGGCTTGTGCGATTGCTTCGCCCAGAGGAAACAAACCACTTTCTAATCCGTGAATAAAGAGCGCAAGTCCTAGCAATACACACACCAAGCCCACAAGCGTATCGCCAAGATTCGGAAACGGTTGTTGAAGTACGACAATCTGGAAGAACGCGATAACGAGGACGATAGGTGTAAGATCTCGAAGCGCGTCGACGACACGGCCAACAATTGCGCGGAGTATTGCGGTCAATGTACTGTGTTAGGTTGCGTGTTCACGTGTCATTTTCTGGTGTTAACTGCTCAAATCTAGGAATCCCTCCCGGATTGAAATAGTTCAACTGGATGAGTGAACAACGGAGCACGAGTTATGTAGACGAAGATTCAAGCGAGGGCAAAATCCATTTAAAAGTCAGATGAGTAATTGGGTTGAACATTGAATGTCCTACGTTGATTTCGCTTTGAATTTACAGGGTTGTTTTACGTTGTGTCCTAATTTCCGTTGACGATATGTCGCAACGGAATTCTGAAGCAGCTACACCGTCACATAAGTCTGTCAAGTCTGCACCTAATTCCAGATCGTCCAAAGTTCGAAATTCGTCTCCTTCACGGCGTCCAAAGACTAGGAATCGAATTCCAAGATCCCTTAGTTCAGCTATGGCGTCATTGCGGTGTTTTGCTGATTCGTGATAACGGACATGATCAATACGTGCGACAGTATCGGATCCAACGACAAAAGTACCGCCAGCTTTGTTGAAGAGCAAGCGAGCTTTCTCGATGAACTTAGGTTGATTAGTCAACACATAAGCATCGGAGCCAAACTGGTTGACGCGTTCATCGATGTCGATAAAGTCGAGTCCCGGCTTGTCGACATTTCGGACGCTCAATTCGAAAGCAACCCGTTGATTTAGGCGTTGCTTAGCTATGTCGAATATGCGACGGTGTCCGTCGTGCAACGGGTTAAACGCGCCAGGTAGAACCGCGCGGCCGGGATCTCCGTGGAAAGCAGGCGTTTCACCGAGTAACTGAGCGACGGAGTCGTTGACAAGCGCAGTTCCAACGAGGTTGAAATCCGCGGTATCGTCTTCGAGCTCGAGCCCAGATGCGAGAAGCCGCAGTGATAGATCAGCAAGTTTGCGTTCTTCCTGGCGTCGACTAAGCGCGTCTTTCTCGAATGGAATATGCCAAACGACGGTTTTGTGCGAGGTTTGAAGTGCTAGGTATGCTCGATGTTCGCCGCGCTTCGGTTGGTCAGATCGTAATGCGGCTGTAATTCCGACGCCGTAAAGAGATCGTCCGTCAGGAGCTTTCGTCAGTTGTCGCGCTTGCAGTAAGGCACGCATCGCGAGTCGACGGGATGTCAGTGCGGAACAATAGCTGCGAGGTTCATATCCAAGAAGATCAATCATCGCTTGATTGTGATATGGGACGTGAGCTGCTAACAGTACTTTTGAAGCACCTCGCGAGGTCGCCAAATCAGAAATCAGCAACGACCCACCGGCGGCATAGAAAACGCCTCGCCAAGGGGAATCAATGAGTCGCTGTATTGCTGTCACTCGATTAGAAAATCGCGAACGATCCCCATGAACACGTCGAGCTGGTCATGGTGACTCCAATGACCCGCAGCATCGATACCAGCAACTTGCACGTCCTGGAACACTGTGGCGCGGCCGTCCTTCATTGGATCACTAGCCCACGATTCTTTACCATAAATGAGAAGCGTCGGACATTCGATCCTCGCATAGAGTGACTGAATCTCCTCATCGGTCAATCCAATAGGCGCGAAGGTACGAACGTAGTTGTCGAATTTCCAACTGTAGGTTCCATCTTCGTTCTGATTGCTGCCATGGACCGTAAGGTGGCGTGCCTGTTCTTCGGTAAGGTGTGGATTCTCGGTCTGCATGCGATGAAATGCTTCTTCTAACGAAGCGTACTTTCGTGGTACGCGACTCGAAAGGTGCCGAAGGTTATTGATCCAATTCTGAAGCCTCGATTCGACCTTAGGTGTATTTCCCGCGTGTGACCATCTTGGTGGTGCTCCCATCCCTTCGATTGAGATCAGTTTATCGACAGTTTCTGGATAGAGACCGGCGTAGATTAGAGAGATTGAACCACCGAGAGAATGACCCATCACCGTGACAGGTGACATGTGTTTCTGTTGAACTAGCTGAGCGATGTCGTATACATAGTCAATGTGAAGATATCCTCCGCCAACCATCCATTGCGAATCACCATGACCACGTAAATCAGGCGCGATGACGTGATAGTCCTTTCGGAGGTCGGAAGCGACCCAATCCCAGTTACGACAGTGGTCACGCCCACCGTGGATGAGTAATAACGGCGGCGCATCTTCATTCCCCCAATCGACGTAATGCAAACGAAGTCGCTGGGAGAAATAAACATGAGAGCTTGGTGTCTCGGTCAGCATTGTGGAATTGTAGGTTGGGTATGTAACTCAACGGGCTTGAGTAGTTGAAGCTAACAAGCAATTCAACGGTTATGAATGAAGCTGATTTCTTCTCCTCTCCGACGAACAAAGATGGATTGATTTTTGGATTCTAGCTTCGCGTCGTTACGATAGCGTAGCTTAATACGACGTTTAGAAGAGTTCGTAAGATCGCTGAGCTATGCCTGACGCAAACCAGTTTATACGCCTCATGAAGGAAGAAGGCGTTCTGCAGTTCGGGGACTTCACCCTCAAATCTGGAAAGAAGAGCCCCTACTTCTTCAATCTCGGAAACGTTTCATCTGGCAATGGCTTGACCGAGCTCGGTCGTGCGTACGCGCAGTGTATCTTGGATCATGATCTCCAACCTGAGATTCTGTACGGACCTGCGTACAAAGGCATTCCGTTTGCAGTAACGACAGCAGTTGCATTAGCCTCGAGAGGCGTGCAAGTTGGGGTCGCGTTTAACCGCAAGGAGTTGAAGGGGTATGGGGAAGGCGGCTGGCTTATTGGTGAAGCGTTGGACGAAAAACGTGTGATCCTAATCGACGATGTTGTGGTTGACGGTGGTACGAAAATCGAAGCGGCCGAAATGATCCGAAACGAAGGTGGGATTCTCTGTGGAATGGTGCTAGGCATTGATCGCTTGGAATACGCAAACAAAACCCAAACGGCTACAGAATCGTTGATGGAGCGATTGCGTGTAAGCGTCCATGCAGTATCGGATCTGCGCGACGTTCTCGCTTATCTTGAATCGGATCCACTTGACCGAGAGTGGTTACATGCGGTCCGAGAGTACGCTTCGAAGAACTGCAAGCTTTAGATTTAGCTTGGGAAGATCTGCGCTCCGCCATCGACACGTAAGACTTGCCCGGACACGTAGCTCGAATCTGATGTAACGAAAAACTCGACTGCTTTTGCGACTTCCATTGGCCAACCGTAGCGCGTCAAAGAACCGCTTTCGACCTTACGATCATCGTTTGTGGGCCGAGACGCGACGAAGCGCGGTGTAATGATTTCACCTGGGGCGATCACGTTAGCATAGACGCCGTACGGCCGCATCTGCGCCGCCAAGCAACGTGTATATTCGTGGACAGCAGCCTTTGCAGTTCCATAGACAACCTCGGATCGATGACCTGAAAGCCCGGCAATACTTCCGATCGTGACGATCCACCCGGAGTTGCGTTCCATCATCGATGGCACAGCTGCCTTACATGCAAGTATGCAGGTTGTCAAATTGCGTTCGAGGATCGTCCGTACGTCATCAAGGGAAACTTCAATTGCATCATTAACTAGAGGCTTCCCAGCATTCGGTCCAGATGTGCCCGTCGATCCGATATCGCCGCCTGCGTTGTTGATCAGTATGTCAACCGGACCTAATTGCTCTTTGATGGTGGCGTAGTTTTGAGCGACCGTATCCGGATTCGTTAGATCACCATGCACTGCGATTACTTTGGCTTCTGTTTGTTCTGCAATCTCACTCGCAACGGCTTCGAGTGAAGGTGCTTCGTTGAACGCTTGAGTTGACGTCGGCGAGGTGCCATGTACGGCCACACTCGTACCGAGGTTTGCCAGGTGGCTGGCGACCACTCGGCCGATCCCTCTTGAAGAACCCGTTACCCAAGCAACTTTTCCTAAAAGTCGTTTCTCCACAGTGATTCGTATCCCGTTGAATGCGCTGGTAACTATAGGAGCTCGTGTTTGTCAGGATCGAACGGACACTTCGGAATCAACCTTTAGTTGATATCGCGTCACGTATTTCAACAACAAAACGATGGTTAGATAAGCACCACTACTGATAATTTGCTGCCGCTGCGCATGTGTGCAGCGAGACACAATGCCCAGATGTTGGAATTGGTAGACAAGCTGGCCTTAGAAGCCAGTGCCTTCTTGGCGTGAGGGTTCAAATCCCTCTCTGGGCACCATCCGGGAACTTTCAAGAGTGCATATATGAACCTGTTCTGTTTGGACGGTATCCCGGCGATTCACACCGATCCTGCTGAAATTCCCGGCATGTATATGGTGCTTGGTCGGGTTAGTGACGATACCAAGGATCTAGCACCGGAGGAACTCGACCTAGTTCGTGACTCAAGTCCTTCGAGGCAGAATGCCTTTGCCACAGGTAGACGTTTAGCTAAGACTGCATTAACTCATCTGGGAATCTCCCTCCGCCCGATTCTTCGAGACGAAAGAAAGCCTGTATGGCCCGAATTTGTGGTTGGCAGTATCTCCCACACCGAAAATCTTGCGGTGAGTGCTGTTGCTAGCTCCATGCGATACAAAGGAATCGGTGTTGACGTTGAGGTAATCAACGCGGTAGATGAACGCGTCGCGAATAGAGTGCTTGATGAGCAAGAGCGTAAATGGATCGATTCCCTTCAACTCCCGGAATGGCGTACGGCTCTGTTCTCCGCGAAGGAGGCAGTTTACAAAGCGACTAACCCAATTACCGGTGAGTTTCTTGGATTTCGGGACGTGACGCTAAAAATTGATGAAAGTGCGCTTTCATTCACCGCGCAGGCTCAAAAGGAGCTTAAAGCGTCGCGTTTCCTAGAGAACGCGCGAGGCTACTTCCATCGGATTGAAGGCCACTGGCTCACGACATTCGTGATCGAGGCGTAGAACTTAATTAGCGCTTAGCTAACTAAGTCGATTCGACATCGGTTCGGAACGTACTAACGGTTCGGTCCACGAAGCATCGGAACGGGTTGCCACCGTTCAAGCGGCGTCTTTGGTAAGACCGTTGGATTTACGCAACTCATGGGCCACTTGCCTCGTAACACCAGTGCGACCTCATGTCCGACGCGACGTCGTGCCGTGGGACGCATGCGCGTGCTTGCCGACGCGACGTGAGGCGTTACCGTCACCTGCGGCATATTGAGCAAGGGGTTTTGTGGATCTGGTGGTTCTTGCTCAAGAACATCGAGACCGGCAGCTTGAACTTTGCCACTATTGATTGCATCAATCAGATCAACCTCTTTTACGATCGGACCTCGCGCGGTATTCACGATTACGACGCCGTCTTTCATTCGACCAAATGCGTCCGCATTAACTGAGTGTTCGGTTTCTTCGTTATGTGGCGAGTGAATACTGATATAGTCTGATCTTTCGAGCAATTCACCCCATGCGACCGGCTCGACCCCGAATTCGCTCATCGTCAATTCGCTTACGTAAGGGTCGTGTGCAATGACATGTAAGCCGAAAGCTTGAGCACGCTTCGCAGTGCATCGCGCCACATTTCCAAAAGAAACGAGTCCTAGTGTTCGACCCATCAGGCGCGGTACGTGATTCAAAAGAGGTCGACCCTTGTGCCACTCGTTTTCGGCAGCAAAGATATTCATCTCCTTGGTACGTCGTATCGCGTTCAAAAGCAACGCCATCGCGTGATCCGCTACTTCCTCGATGAACACATCCGGTGTGTTTGTAACGACGATACCCGCTTCAGTCGCTGCATCGACATCCACCATGTCGACTCCCACACTCCCTAGACCAATGACTACGACATCTTCTAGTCGATCAATGACCTCCTTGCTTATTCGAATTCCCCAAGACGTGATAATCGCGTCGCAGTTTTTTGCACCTTCGGCAAAGTCAAGCGCTGTAGGGGAGGCGACTTCAACGATGTCCGCGACTGGCCGCAACGCTTCTAACTCAAGCGAGTACTTCTCGTCGAGATTCGTGACTTCTGCGATACGCGGTAACTGCATCGCCACCTTTTTCTTATTACTCATTCGTTAGTTTCCAATTCGAGTTTCTTGAGAGTCTCTTCGCGGATTTGACGTTTGAAGATCTTCTCGGAAGCGGTACGAGGTAGTCGTTCATGGCCGATCCAAATCCGGGATGGCACCTTAAATTGAGCGAGTCGTTCGCTCGCAAATGCTCTTAGGTCGTCGTCGCTGAGATCCGCGTTCGGTTCAAGGCATACGACGGCCGCAACCGTTTCGCCAAGGCGTTCATCGGGAATCCCAAATACACTTGCTTCAGCTACTGAAGGGTGCTCATAAAGCACGGCTTCGACTTCTTGGCAACCGATGTTCTCACCCCCGCGAATCACGATATCTTTCATTCGATCAGTGATAAAGACATACCCTTCGTCATCAAGATGCCCTACATCGCCCGTATGTACCCAGCCATCGACGAGCGTTTCTCGCGTTGCCTCAGGGTTGTTCCAATAGCCGCTGAAGTTCTGAATGCCCCAAATACATAGCTCGCCCGTTTCAAACGGCGGAAGCTCGTTACCTTCTTCGTCAACAGCCTTTACTTTTACGAGTGGTGGAAGTGCACGGCCGCAACTCTTTGGACGAAGAGTGAACGCGGGACCGCCAATGCTGGTCGCCAAACCTTGGGTCTCAGTCATTCCCCAACCGGTTCCGGACGCTCCTTTTGCGATTTTTTTGTCAATTTCCTTTGCCTGCTCTGGCGCCATAGCGGCACCGCCACCACCGGCGCTCTGAAGGCTGCTGACGTCGTATTTCCCGAGAGACGCTGACTTCACGAGTTCGTACGACATGGTTGGGACACCATTGAACGATGTGATGCGCTCAGCTTCGATGATCTGGAGAGCTCGCTCGACATCCCACTTGTACATTCCCACCAATTTACGGCCGTGACGGAACGAAGATAGAAGCTGTACGACTAGTCCCGTGACATGGAATAGCGGTACCGACAGAATCGTCGAGGGAGGATTCGTAGGTCTTGGTGTTTCCCCGCTGGTCAATCGTTGAAGAAGCGCGGGATTCTCATTGACCGTTAATTGATAACCGACTGCACCGGCCGCTTCCCATCCCAGTAATGCATTGCAGATCGAACGGTGAGTGGATAACACACCCTTAGGGTGTGCGGTAGATCCAGATGTGTACAAAAGCGTTGCGTCGTCCGCCGGTGAAATCTCGATTTCCGGCATTGCATCGCTACTACCTGCAATGAACGCTTCCCATGTTGGGTAGGATGTGGGCTGACATCTCACGGTGACAAGCTCAATGCCCAGTTTTTTCGCTAACGGTCCGACGCGTTCAAGTCGCTCCTGATCGACAAACAGCAACTTCAAGCCACTGTCCTCGATTCCATATTCCATTTCCTCCGCTGACCACCACGCGTTCATGGCGACGGCCACGCTTCCCATTGAAGTGATACCCATGAAGGCGAAAATCCACTCGGGATAGTTTCTTAGCGAAACACCAACTCGATCACCTGGTTCAATCCCTAGTGCAAGAAGTTTGTTAGCAACGCTCGCGGCGATCTTCCAAGCATCGTTGAACGAGTAACGTTCTTCCTCATATACGTAAAAATCGACATCGTGCCGTAAACCTGAACGGTAAAGGTCTCGAAGATTGGTGGGCGCATTGACAAAACCTATGAAGTCCACGCCATTGACACGAATAGTCTCGGTTTCGAATGGTTTGCCTGGGGCAGTTACCTCTGCGATTGCGCGTTCGAGCGATTCATTCGTCGCCATGGTTTAGATGTTCCCTTTGGAACGCGCGTGCGCTTTCCGATAGGGTTCTGCCGATTTGCGAAGCGAGGAATGATATTTGACGCGTTGCTAAAATCGCCGCGAAACCATCATTTAGGCACCCTGTGCGACGCATCAGAGGTGCCATCTTCAAGCTGGAGCAAGTCTAATCATGCGCGAGAATACAGTACTTACATCGTGGCGCAACGGCGGTCAATCGGTGGGCGGTTGGCTCAGCATCGGTAACGCGTATACCGCAGAAACGATGTCGAATCTCGGCTTTGACTATCTCTGCGTAGACCTGCAGCACGGTATGTTGAGCTATGACGATCTGAAATACATGCTTCCCGCGATCTCAAATTACGACGCTATTCCGTTTGTGCGAGTGCCTTGGAACGAACCTTATGAGATTATGAAAGCACTGGATGCTGGTGCGTACGGAGTGATTGTGCCAATGGTCAACAATCGCGAAGAGGCGGCGTTGGCCGTCGATTCCTGCCGCTACCCACCAGTCGGACATCGTTCGTTCGGGCCTATTCGCGCGGCGATGTATGGTGGTCGTGGCTATACAAGCGAAGCGAACAACCAGATCGCATGCGTGGCAATGGTTGAAACCGCGGATGGCATTGAAAACCTGGACGAAATCGCTTCCACGCCTGGTCTCGATGGAATCTATATCGGTCCATCTGACCTGGGTTACGCGTTAGGATTGAGTCCGACTACGGGCAGTCAAGATCAAAAGCACATTGACACGGTCGAGCTTATCCGGGCGACATGTGAAAAACACGGTATTGCTGCTGGTATCCATACAGGCAGCCTTGACGCAACGAAACGCTATCTAGAACAGGGATTCAATCTCGTTACATTAGGTACAGATAGTGCGTTTCTTGCAGGCGCTGCAAGTTTGCAGCTCGCTCAAGCCAAGGAAGTCACCGAGGCGAAACGGGAGTCTTCAGGCTACTAAACGCTCTGATTCGTAGAACCGATTTCCGACGTCGTATAGACAAAAGCTGGCGTTTCACAAATCGCGTAAGGGAATACGTGCAGTTCGTCGAGGTGTTGCCGATACTTCCGAATCGGTTCTAATGTCTCGCGGCGTATTTGTTCTCTTGAGGGTAGCAAAACCAAACTGTTGAGCTCCTCGAAAATAGGGTTAACCGGACGCAAGCGTTCGAATGAACATCGCGTTTCGTACGCTTGACCCGAATAGGTGGCGACGTCAATGTCACTAACGAATGCCCAATCGGTTAGTTTCATCTCTGGTTCAACTACAAAGATGAGAGGGACGATCTCATCGTTCGTATTGGCTAGTTCAAGCAGCTCCCGGGCGACTAGCCATGGATGACGATCCCGAAACGATCCTTTGCTTGACTCGGACTCATGGATTGCATCAAGCGCCTTTTGGTCCGTGACCGTTACAAGGCAGTAGGATGCAAATTGCGCCACGATGGTAGTTAGGGTTGCTGAGTGATGCGACGAAAACGTCGAGTAAACTCAGTTAGAAGACGAGTCGTAACTGAATATCAACGCCTTTATCGAACTTCTGTTGCTCAAATCGTGATTGAACCGTGGCGATCTCGAGATTGAAGAGTCGATCAAGGTTGGAATTGAGCGCGACGCGAACTCCCATCCGCGTCTGATTGAGAGTCGAGATTGCGATTTGCCCAAACGGTGTAATGACACCTGCGCCACGGAGTGGTAACCCGTAACTTAGCGAACCGCTCATCGCCCACGCGTATTCTGAGCTCGCGTTAAGTGGTGCATCATCGTACGTTGTGTACCCGAGCGAGGAGTCGGGAGTTAACAGCATTCGAGACCGGTTAATGCCATATATCGGTGCAACCGATAGTGCTAAACCTTCGCCGCGTAGACCAGGGTCCAAATGTGCAGCAACACTGAATACTAATTCAGGGTCGTCGAAAACATCCTGCGCTGAAAACGCACGACCTTCGGCTTCAAACGTTAAACCGCCAAGCGAGGTGTAACGAACACCACCGAGCGCTTCCAATGACGCGTCTCGAGTCTCGGGATTGCTGTTAATGCGCCCACTCAGACCGATGTATGGTTGTAGTTGCTCGCCAGCGTACGTCATCTCTAGTCCAGCGCGAATGCTTCTTGCGCTGATTTGATCTAACAAACCAGCATCCGAATCAAATGTGTTGGTCTGTAACGGAATCGTGAGACCCGCGTCCCCAACGGTTGCAAGATGCACGTTGCCTGTCGAGCCGAGGGAGTGTCGCCATCCGACCGCACCTAAAAGTAGATTCCGCTTACGTAAGTCTGACGTCGAAGACTGAACAGCGTCGAGCTGCGAAGATTCCTTTGCGACGCCAAGTATTCCCCAGATTTCAGCACCACTACCATCATGCCAGCGTGCGTATGGCAGGATACTTGAGAGGTTTGTTCCGGCGAAGTTCCGCGAACGATTCGAAGTTCGCAAGGAATTCATCGTATACCCTTGACGATCAAAACCAATGGTCAATCCCGTCGTCAAGTTATCTTCTAGTTGCGTATCGAAGCCAACGTAAATACCGCTAGGTTCGACACCGACGCTCGAACGATCGGATTGGTATCGTGTACTCGCGTAATTCCACAGTGTATATCCGTTCGAATCCGCGCTCGACTGACGCAATGTGACATCGCGAAATCTTGAATGCATCGCGTTGGTCACACCAAATAGCAGATTTCGATGGATGGAGACATCAGCGACACTCTGTGGTCGAACTGGCAGCGAAGCAGCGATTCTCTCTGAGGGTTGTGAATTACTCGAACTTGATATCTGGTCGCCAACAAGATTCGGGGAGTCAATAACGGAAGCTGAGAGTGACTCGTCGAAAGCAAGCACGGCCAGACTCGTGTTTGCTTTCGTTTTAGCGATTTCAGCTTCATAGCGAGATACGAAATTGAATTGCTGAACAACCACTGCAGAATCTGAAATCGCGATCCAGTAGTAGGGTGAAGATGGGATTGCGCCATCCACTCGACCACGAATTGCTCTTTTTTCGATGTCGAATATAAGTCCGGACGGCAGGTCAGGTACGATGTGGTAATGCGCTGTTTGCCCGGGCAAGTCCGGTAACTGAGTATCGACTTCACTTTTATATTGAATCGGCGTGATCGAGAATTCAGGTTGGGAAGTCGGATCCGATTGATTCGTCATTCGATCGTCTTCCCGCTCTAATACCTGAACGATAAACCAGTCGATCATCGAACCGAATTCGTTGCTAGCGGTTACTGCGACCTGTGCAGTGCCGGTCGATTTTGCCAGCACAATGAGGTAGTTTTCGACAATCCAAGCATCGGCTACTGACTTGTCGTATGGATAGGCAGAAAACCTCTGATCCGTTAACTCGCCAAAGGAGAGATGAAGATCGCGTAAGTAAATTCGTTGCGATGCTACTGGACCTGCGGAATCGACGTACTTTGGATTGAGGAAGAGAGTTTGGTCGTCTATTGCCTCCAAGAGCTTAGGTGCAATTTGAGATGAACCCTCGGTCCGTTGCGCGAATATCGAACCGGTCAGAAGCATCAGTCCACATGCTAGAAGAGTTCCGCGCATCGCGTGATGGCGGATTCTGGTTCGAGTGAGGGTAGTGCAGTTCGACACGGAAACTATGGCGCTTTTTTTAGTCGGTAGTCGCTGGATTTGAACGATTAATCGCTTGTTTTTGCCCTGGTGTCGCGCGGCAAATTATAGGATTCTGACGGTTTTAGAAGGCCATGGTTGAAGACCGTAGAGAAAGGTCGTTCACCATTAGTTGCTCAAACTAACAAAGCCGTGGATGCACGCATCCACGGCTTTGTAGTTCATGATGAGTCTTAGCAACGAATTCAGCATTCGTAGCTAAGTCATTCGAAGCTAGGCTTCTTCTTCTTCTTCCTCACCTTCCTCTTCTTCGCCGCCGTCGTCTTCACCACATTGGCCTTCGCCGCACTTCCCTTCTTCGTCTTTCTCACCACACTCGCCTTCGCCTTCGTGAGCGCCTGCGATTGTGAGCAAAGAGTCGTCTAGTGCGCTTGTGTCAAGCGCATCGTCCATATCCGCGGCAAGAACCGTGGACCCGGCGGTTGCTACTACAAAAGCACCCACTCCCAAAACGAGCGGGCTAACAGAGAGTTTGGACATAGTTTTCCTCAATCATCCAGAACCAATTTGTAAGCGAGGAACTGAATCAGAAGCCTCTGTACCAGGTCCCGCCATCCTGACGCAAATACGTCGTTGCTTACAGTTTTGACCTTAAAGTTTCCTTCAAGTTCACATCTGTATTGCAATCATAATGGAGCTTGGCGGATACGCGGGTCGTAGCCTCAAGGCGATTTCTACTTGTACCCAATATAGACCTTCAAGACTCGCAATATCGTTGAACACGCATTGCCTCGCTTAACTGCAAATCAGTCTCCGCCTGAGGGCTATTACGCAGAGAATCTCACTGCCGTAATCAACACGGTCCGTGACCAGTATGAAGATCTCCTATCAGCTGAGGAGTCAAAGTTTGCAGATTGCACGTTAGGTTTATCCACACCTGCCTTGCGATTACTTGCAAGACTGCTGTCGAGAACAAAGAGCTATATTCGTATAGACTCACTGTCGTATGCTGACGTTGTCGACGTTTCAGCTGCTCTCGAGGAATTGAGTGAAACGGAAATGATCCGTATTAATGCAGACGGAGATTGTGGCGAAATACTCGACCTACTGACCGTCGCAGAACTAAAGTCGTCATTCTCGCATCAGAATTTGAAAGGACGAAAGTCTGAGTTGATCGATGCGATTAAGAGTGAAGAAGATGATGTAGCGATTCGGCGTCGCGTATGTGAGCGCTACCCATGGTTGTCCGTAACGTCAACTGAGCAGTTTGCGTTTTTTTGCCTCCTATTCTTCGGGAATTCGATGCAAAGACTTGACGAGTTCGTGATTCGCGATCTCGGTTTGACTCGATTCGAAGATTACGAAATGGACCCAGCATTTCGTCTGTTCAGAACGAGGCGGGCAATTGACCGGTATCAGGACCTAAACGAGCTTGCTGAACAGGTTGAGACTCTGGGCCAAACCGTATCACCGGATGAAGCAAATTCAATCTACACGGCAATCGGTGACCGCGAGGAAGATCGCGTTTTTGAATGGCGCCGGAGTCGCGTTTTGAATGTTCTCGGTCGCAATTTAGAACGCGCGAAACAACATGAGCTAGCGCTACGGTGTTATCGCAACTCGACCACACACCCGGCACGCGAACGGACGATGCGCATTTTGAAGAAAGACGGACGCAGCGAAGAATTAGAGCGAGTCAGATCCGCGATTTTGAAGGCACCGCGTTCCTATGAGGAACAGGCTTTCGCGCATAGATTCGGTAGATCGAAGTCGTCACGCCAAGAAATCGAAATTCGTACTTGGGTCGCAGCTGTCGAAGATTCGCAGAAAATCGAGTTATTCGCGGCTCAACTGCTAGTTGCCGAAGGTTCTCAAGCCTGGCATTTAGAGAATCTTCTCCCAAATGGTTTGTTCGCGTTAGCGTATTGGGATTGGCTATTCGCTCCCGTACATGGCGCATTCGTAAACCCGTTTCAAGCTAGCCCATTGGATTTGTATTCGCCGGAGTTTTTTGACGTTCGTCAAAGAATTTGTAGCGATCCACTAGCTGAACCGAGCGAACTAAAAACTCGGATCCTATCGATTTCAGAGCGTAAGCGTGGAATCAGTAATCATCTCGTTGCTTGGTCGGTTCTCACACCTAGTTTGCTCCGCTCAGTTCTGAACGCCATCACGACGGATCAGCTGTCAAGTCTGTTGCGCGTCGTAATCGAGGACCTGCGACAGTTCCGTGCCGGATTCCCGGATCTGACGGTGATCGATCGGAACGGAGAGATCGCATTTGTGGAGATCAAAGGACCGGGTGATCAGTTGCGGCCGAACCAACGAATATGGATCGAACGGTTGATGGCTGCAAGGTTCAATGTTTACGTTTGGAAATTCAAGTAGCTTATGGAAGTTTCGATAGGCGTAACTGAGCTCGCGACGTTCGTTCATCGACGAGGGGACATCGATGATCGTTCAGAGGATCCTACGAGCGCACGCGAAGGCTTAGAGGCACAAAGCACTTATCAAAAACGAATCAAGCTAGAGCATTCGAAGTACGAATCCGAGGTGCGGGTTAAGCGCGAGTATCAGCATAAATCCGTCACACTACATGTCAGCGGTCGAGCGGACGGCGTTGCTGTTGAGGACGAACTACAAGGTTCACGACTCGTTGTTGAGGAGATTAAGACGACTCGTAAAAATCCAAGTAGTGTGCCTTCGTGTGATCGGACCGTTCACGAAGCCCAGATGCGTTTGTATGCCGGGATGCTTGATGCACGGCACGACGCGTCAACGATCATTACACGCCTAACCTACATCCATCCTGATACAGGTGAGACACATCACTTTGACCGAGAGGAGGATGCAGATTCTCTCGACAGCTTTTTCGATACGACGGCGCGCGAGTACTGCGATTGGCTGAGTGATGTCTTGATACGAATTCAGCAACGAAACGAATTTTCGGCGTCGCAGAGTTTCCCGTATGAAACCTACAACAAAAACCAGCTGCAGCTAGCACGCCATGGATTCGTGAGCTTCCGAGACAAATCAAATTTACTTTTTGAAGCACCAACAGGCACTGGGAAGACCATGGCAACGGCTTTCCCTGCGGTTAAGGCGATGGGTGAACGCGATCTCGATCGTGTGGTGTATAGCACTGCGCGAACGACGGGTCAGCAAGCAGCCGTCGACGCCTTTGCCACGCTTAGCGAACAGAACGACAGACTCGTTCAGGTAACCATATCAGCGAAGGAGCGCGTGTGCTTAACTCCTGGCGCAGCGTGTCGACCTGAAGAATGCGATTACGCGAAAGGTCATTTCGATCGTGTACGCGGGGCAACAGAGCGCCTGCTCCAGAAAGGCAATATCGATCGCATTGCGATCGACACAATCGCCAAATCGGAAAAAGTCTGTCCTTTTGAATTGTCACTCGACGTAGCAGAGTGGTCAGATGTAGTTATCTGCGACTACAACTACGTCTTCGACCCGTTGGTCCAACTCAAGCGCCTTCGGTCACGATTGTTCAATCGAGTAGGGTTGCTAATTGACGAAGCTCATCGTCTCACCGAGCGTGTACGCGATATGCTGAGTTGTGAATTTGATCTCGAAATGATCGAAAAAGCGGTCGCTGACGCCAAGAACTCAAGTCTAGAGTCTCACCTCAAAAACATACAGCGAATGCTCGATGACTTTCTCGAACGCACTCTCCCTTCGATCGGCGAAGCGGTTGTCGACGAGATCGATCTAAACCTAGTTGACCTAGTTGATCGATTGTTCGAGTCGGATGACTTGCGATTTCGGAATATGACAGCGGGTGATGCGATCGACGATTGCCTCTATACTCTATTACGCTTCCGAACGATCGCACGGATCAGCGAGGAGGATCCTCATAGGTTTATTTGGTTGTTCAGCAGAACTCGGTCCGAGCGTCGCATTCTCTTCCGTTGCTTGCTTCCAAATGCTTGGATCGGAAATATCGTCAGTGAGTTCCACGGCTCCGTACGGTTCTCAGGAACCATGTCGCCCGGGGAACTCTTCAACGAAGAACATGGAATCCAAGGGCCGATCAAGAACGCAACGCTTTCGCCAGATGCAAATCGACTTTGCGTTTTTGTTGTACCTGACATCACCACCTTTTATGACGAGCGAAGGCGTACCGCGCCTGCCTTAGCGGGACTCATCAAGGACATTAAAAATACGTCGAAAGGAAATTGGTTGATTGCTTTTCCTTCGTTTGAGTATATGAATCTCGTGCTAGGTCACTTGACCACTGCGGAAACATCGCTCGTGCAACAACCCCGCATGAATCTCGAAGAACGCGATGAGTTCCTGACCCGGTTGACACTCGATGACGACCAACTTGGTTTCGTTGTAATGGGAGGTGTCTTCACTGAGTCTATAGATATTGAGCAGGCTTCGCTCGAAGGCGTTGTTGTTGTCAGCCCAGGTATTCCACCTCGTTCGATTGAGCGTGACCGAATTTCGACGTTATCGGAACACGGTTACGAAATCGCCTATCGGCGACCGGCGATGACGAGAGTTGTGCAAGCTGCCGGACGGGTGGTTCGAGGGGAAACAGACCGTGGAATCGTCGTTCTAATAGATCCACGCTTCACCCGAAGCGATTTTGTACGCTATTTCCCGTTGCATTGGCAACCTAAATCCGTAAGAGCTGACGATCTAATTACGCACGTTCGAGCGTTTCAGCAATACGAACTAAGTTAGGACCGAGTTACGCGACGATTAACCGCGTGGCGTATGGTGTTGCATTTAACGTGAGCTTCGCACGGGCGCGGAAATTCTCGGTTGCCTCTGGGGCTGGCGTACGTGAGATTTGCCATGAGTTCAAACCGTCGTACCAAGTGCAAAGCAGCATTTTGCCGAATTCGCTCGAACGGTCCTGTTCACAGAACAATGCTTGCGGGATCGCTTGATATGTGTCTGAAACTTCGAACGTCTCCCACGCCGTTTTTGAGAGTCGCGCAATTTCGTCGACATCGCTATTTCGCACATCAAAAAATCGGAATACGTATAAGCCTTCCTTTATGCGCGGTTCATAGTCGGTTGGTCTAACGGTCGGCTCAAGATAAAGCGTGTCGACACGCTTAACTGATGTAATCGTGCCGATTCTGGTATCGACGTTCGCGATATCGCCCGTCGTAACGAGAATCAGTTCGTTGGAGCCGAGTCCAAATAGACCGAAGAACGCGCCCCAAATCCCGACATCGCCAAGTTTTTCATGCTCGCTACCTACGATCGCTTCGTATACGGGTCGATAGCTTGGTCCGTCCGTTTGGACGCGACTGTAAGCGAAATTGAGGGCCATCTGAATGCTCAAGTCAATCTAAGAGGTCAGATTTTGCCATACGCGTGAGTGTGGCGACACACGCGCGAACTGAAAATCGTGTGGAAAATTCGACGCACCCGAACCCAAGAGAACGACGAATGAACGGCGCTGAGAGTCTTGTCCGGACGCTGGTTAATCACGGCGTAACCCAATGTTTTGCGAACCCGGGAACGTCGGAGATGCACTTGGTGCAAGCCATTGATCGTGTAACGGAATTCAATACGAGCCTCTGTCTGTTCGAAGGTGTATGTACGGGTGCCGCGGACGGCTTTGGCCGGATGTCGGGCGTTCCGGCGACGACGTTACTCCACCTTGGTGCCGGATTGGGAAATGGCATTGCGAATTTACATAACTGTCGTCGAGCGGGGACACCGTTGATCAACATCATCGGGGATCATGCGATTCATCATGCACCATACGATGCGCCACTCACATCTGATGTTGAGGCGGTTGCGAAACCCGTATCAAGTTGGATTCGATCTTCGCGTACGTCCAATGGTGTGGGACTTGATGCTGCAGATGCAACTCATGCAGCGATGGCAAACCACCCCGATCCGAATGGCAACATTGCTACTTTGATAGTTCCGACTGATTGCGCGTGGGACGACGGAGTAGAACGTACACAAACGAGGTCGTTCCCGGAGCGCGCGAAAATCGAAACCTCGGTTATCGATTCGGTTGCACCACAGATCGATGCCAACACTGTCCTATTACTCGATGGAAACGCGCTCACGGAAGTTGGCATAAAAGCGGCAGGGCGCATCGCGGCGAGTACACAGTGTTCGTTGTTTACGCCGACGTTTCCAGCTCGTGTTGAAGCGGGTCCACAACTCCCGTCTGTAGACCGATTACCGTACTTTCCCGAACACGTACTCGCAACGTTAGCTAGCTGTTCGAAATTAGTGCTCGCAGGCGGCGAGATTCCTGTTAGCTTCTTCGCCTACCGAGATCAACCGAGTTCGCTTGTACCTGAAGGCTGTGAAGTCATCCATATGGCTCACCGAAATGAAGATGTTGCCGCTGCGTTGACACAAATTGCAGAACGGATCAGCGCAGATAACTTTATTGCTATGAACGGCGAGAGACCGAACCTACCGCAAGGACGATTAGGCGCACGTTCGATCGGCCAAGCGCTGGCGGCACTTGTGCCGCACGATTGCATTGTTTCCGTGGACTCAGGAGGAGGTGGTGCGGCGTACGATGTATTGCGAGGCTGCGTGCGTCACAGCTGGTTGAATTTGACGGGTGGTTCAATCGGTGATGGCGGACCAGTTGCAGTTGGTGCAGCGCTCGCTTGCCCGGAAAGGACTGTATTCGCGCTGTTAGGTGATGGTGGCGCGATGTATACGCTGCAATACTTGTGGACCGCAGCCAGGGAGAACTTGAACATAAAAACCGTCGTGTTTTCTAACCGACAGTACAACATTCTTGAAGTCGAGTATTTACGTATGGGCGTTAATCAAGTCGGCGATCGGGCTGCGGCATTGTTTGATCTGAATGAACCGGCATTGGATTGGGTTTCACTCGCCACAGGACAAGGGGTACCTGGAATCAAAGCCACGACAAGTGAAGAATTTTCGAACGCACTTGAGTCCGCACTGGCGTGTGATGGACCGTACCTTATCGAAGCAGAAATCTAAGGCTTCTGCATCAACCATATAGCTAACCTATCGCCGTAGTCGAGGCATACGAGTTTATGAGCCAACGAGTAGATGCCGTCGTGCTCCGATTACTTATTTTGATTTCGGTAGGTTCTTGCGTTCCTCTGTATGCTGAAAATGATGAAGAGGAGAGCGATACTCAAATTGAGGAAATAGTCGTAACGGGCTCGCGCATTCTGCGCGATCCGTTGACAGCGCGCGATGCCATCGTGAATTTTGATGTGCACGATCGAAATCGCACTGGACTTACCTCGATTTCCGACATGCTCGCTCGTTTGTCGATATCGGGTTCCGCGCTGAATACTCGCTTCAACAGTAGTGGCAATTTCGGGTTTCCGGCGGATGGTGGCGGCGTCGCTGCAGGGGCAGCACATGTCGACTTGCGTCAACTGGGCGCGAAAAGAGTCTTGGTCCTTGTCGACGGCGTACGGTGGATTCATGGCTCTTCTGGAAGTGGCGTATCGGGTGCGACGGACCTAAACACCATTCCCGCAAGCATCGTAGATCACATCGAAATTCTGCGCGACGGCGCTTCTGCGGTGTATGGATCGGATGCCATCGCAGGCGTCGTTAACGTGATTACCCAATCAGTCGACGGATTTTCCGCTTCCGTCTATAACGGTCGCTACGTAAATGGTGGCGATACGGTCGATTTCGAGACGAGCTTCGGTCGTGTAGGTGATTCGAGTTCCGCGTCACTGAGCTTCACTTTCACTGACCAAGATCGTATTAGTGCA